>JBJTRR010001164.1:0-9906 GCA_046076185.1 bacterium
CGCTCGCCCAGTTTCTGCTGGCGGAGTTCGCACTGAGAACGGGTCGGATACTTGTCATTGAAAGCCAGATGTTGTTGGATGATCGCTTGCGAAGCGACTGGCGACTGATCTGGATTCCAGGCGAGGCCGAAGCCTCATCAGGCCTGAATCAATGAGCCAGATTGACCTGCCTGAACAATGTGTCAATGTGGGGATTGGCCAGTGGAAGGTGGTGCAAGCCCCAGTTGGCCTGCGTGCCATCCTGGGCTCGTGCGTGGGTGTTGCACTTTACGACCGTCTGGGCAAGGTGGGCGGGCTGGCCCACATTCTGTTGCCGAACAGTCGTGGCGCAAAAGATTTTGCAGGGCGTTATGCCGATACCGCCATTCCCGCCATGATTGAGGAATTCTGCCGCCTTCGTGGCGCAGGCATCAGGTCGTCGCTGGTGGCCCGCATTGCCGGCGGGGCAAGCATGTTCGAAACCACTTCGACACTTGCGATTGGTGAATCAAACCATTCTGCCGTGATCAGGATTCTGGGCGATATGAAAATCACCGTGATGGCCAGCGATATTGGTGGTGAGCTTGGCCGGAATCTGACTTTCGACACCCGTAACGGTAAAATCTTTGTCAAGAAAACCGGGGGCCAGCTTTATGAACTTTAACTGTGTGCTGAAAAAGGCAATATCATCGAATATGCCATTATTCACTGGCAAAGTGTGCAAAGGGGGCGTGCCATGCCTCGCGTATTGATTGTTGACGATGCTCTGGTCATGCGAAAGATCATTGGTTCCATCGCCACGGAAGCGGGCTGGACTGTCGCCGGTGAAGCGGAAAATGGTCTTCGAGGGGTCGAGCTATACGAGGAACTGAAGCCCGATCTGGTGACAATGGACCTGGTCATGCCAGTGATGGGTGGCCTTGAGGCCTTGAAGCGGATACATTCCAGCCATCCGCTGGCCTGGGTGGTTGTCATTACCGCCGTTGACCAGAAGCAGACACTGATTGATGCAATTGAAGCCGGGGCTGTTGATTTTATCGTCAAGCCGTTCCAGCGAGAGCATGTGAAATCTGTCATGATGAAGGTCGGCGAGATGGTCGATCGGGAATGTTGATTTTTGTCGTAACCGGGGACTTTTCAGAAGAATCAGACTTTGTTATCGTATTTTAAGTGGCTTGCTGTAGAATACATCGGCAAATGGCGAAGAGATGAGTTCTGAAGGCCTTCTGAAAGTTCTGGTTGTTGACGACTCCGCGATTATGCGGCAGCTTTTGTCAGATATTTTTCGCAGTTCCCAGCGCATTCAGGTGGTCGGCACAGCAAAAGATGGTCGCGAAGGATTGGAAAAGACTCGCGACCTACGCCCCGATGTGATCACGCTTGACGTGGAAATGCCGGTGATGAACGGCCTTGAGGCACTGCCGGGGCTGGTCGGCATTTACCAGAAGCCGGTAGTGATGGTCAGCTCGCTGACGCAGGAGGGGGCGGAAACCACCTTGCAGGCGCTTGAGCTTGGGGCCGTTGATTTTGTGCCCAAGCCCGGCACCAATCAGGTGTCGCGCCTGAAAGAAGAGGCAGATGAAATTATTGCCAAGGTGCTGGCCGCCGGCAGAAGCCAGATTCGCATTGCCGAGGCTACGCCCAGGGCCGCCCGATTGCCCGAACTGGCAACAAACACCGCACCTGGCCAGGCAATTACTGCTGTAAAATCAGCGGCAACAGCCATTACAACGCCGCTTCATCTTGTACTGATAGGTATTTCCACCGGTGGCCCGCAGGCCCTGAACGATACGCTTTGTTTTCTTGAGCCGCCCATTCCACCCGTGTTGATTGTGCAGCACATGCCAGGCAAGTTCACATCGGCATTCGCGCGGCGGCTGAACAGCAAATGCCATGTGGAAGTGCGTGAAGCCGCCACGGGCGACAAGCTGAAAAACGATCAGATACTTATTGCCCCCGGCGGTGTGCATATGCGGCTGGTGGGCAAAACACCGGCCACTGCACGCATTGAGTTGACTGACGACCCGCCGATGACTGGCCACAAGCCGTCGGCCGATTATCTGTTTGAATCGGCCGTGCGAGTGTTTCATTCGGCGATAACGGCGATTGTAATGACCGGCATGGGCCGTGATGGTGCCAGGGGTGCGGGGCTGGTTCGAGCGGCCGGCGGTTCAACCTTTGGCCAGGATGAAGCTACATCCACGGTTTATGGCATGAACAAGTGTGCGTGGCTGGAAGGAGCGATCCAGACCCAGTTCCCGCTGGAAAAATTGCCATCGATCATTCGCCAGGCATGGTCAGCCCCGAACCGAATTTGATGATTTCCGTTTTGAATGTCAATTCATCGGCTTAACATGCATTTTGTGATTTGTTTTTGCGATGCTATTTTAGGATATATGATAGGGTGAATCATTGGCAGTTAAGATGAAGTAATCAAGCTTGCACAGCAACCTGCTTTTATAATTTTGAAGTCAGATCGTTTATAAAAAAACCGGTAAATCCAGCTTTTCAGGCAATTTTGAAATGCAATTGGCGAGTTGTTCTGCTAAACAACACTACGGATTTGTCTTGCCTTTCCTGACAAATGGTAGTTATTCCGGTTCTCAAAGAACCTTCGCAAAATTGGCAAGATTGGCTATGATAATAAGATAAAGCATGCCGGGGCTGCCGGGGTTCGGCAGAGGTGGGGCATCAGCAAATCACGGTGAAACTGATTCATGATCCGTCTTGTCAATGCGGTCAAAAGGTTCGGGTATCAAACGGTTTATGACGGCATTGACGTCTCGATTAACCGGGGCGAGCGGGTGGGCCTGCTTGGCAAGAACGGGGCCGGCAAATCAACGCTTTTCAAGGTGCTTCTCGGCACTGAACCGCTCGACGCCGGCGACTATATGCGCGATCGTAAAATTTCGATCGGCTATCTGCCGCAGGAGATTCACCCGCTGAAAGAAGGCACAGTGTTTGAGAATATGCTCAAGCATCTTGGCCCCTGGACTATCGCTAACGAGCGATACCAGAAGGTGATGGCGGGCCTTGAAACCAGCGACCCCAAGGCTCTTGATGATTACGACGACGCCATGGAGGCCTTTGAGGCCGCCGGCGGCTTTGAAATGGAAACCCGGGCCAAGACGATTTTGATGGGCCTGGGCTTCAGCGTGCCGCAACTTGATGCCCCCGTGGCCACGCTTTCAGGCGGGTGGGCTATGCGCCTGGCCCTGGGCGGCCTGCTGGCCTTCAAGCACGACCTGCTGTTGCTTGACGAACCGACCAACCACCTTGACCTGCTTTCGGTGAAGTGGTTTGAGGAATTTCTGCAAAGTTATGACGGCGCGATTTTGATTACCTGTCACGACCGCGACTTTCTCGACAGGGTGATCAACAAGACCGTTGAACTTGAGCTTGGCAAGATTTACACCTATTCCGGCAACTATTCTGACCATATCCCGCAGAGAGAACACCGGCTGACGGTGCATCAGGCCTCGTTTGAAGGACAGCAGAAGAAGCTTAAGCAGATGCAGGACTTTGTGGACCGAAACCGGGCCAATGCTGCCACGGCCGCCCGGGCCCAGAGCCGTCTGAAGGCGATGGACAGGATTGAGAAAATTTCGGCTCCGCAGCAGGATAATTCGGCCGTGCGCATCAAGCTGCCCGAGCCGCCACGCAGCGGGCTGGTGGTGGCCAAGCTGTCTGACATCGACTTTGCCTATGGCACAAAAATTGTTTATCGAAATATGAGTGTGCAGATTGAACGCGGCGACAAGGTGGTGCTGGTCGGCCCGAACGGTGCCGGCAAAACGACACTGATGAAGCTGCTGGCCGGGATTCAGAAGCCGCAGGGTGGTGAAGTGGCAATGGGTTCGAACGTGTTCGAGACCTATTTCGCCCAGCACCGTGTTGAGGCCCTGAACATGAAGGCCACGGTGCTGGAAAGCCTGCGTGAAGTGCATCCAGGGGCGACGGAAGGCACCCTGAGAAATACACTGGGAGCGTTTCTATTCAGCGGCGAGGCTGTGGATAAGGCTGTTGACAATCTATCAGGTGGTGAGAAAACGCGGCTGTGCCTGGCCAGGATTCTGACTGTGACACACAACTTTATCATGATGGACGAGCCGACCAACCACCTGGATATTGCCAGCCGCGATATTCTGGAAGAGGCTTTGAACGACTTTGAAGGCACACTTTGCTTCATTTCTCACGACGAGCACTTTATTCGGGCTGTGGCCAATAAGGTGATTGAGGTGGAAAACGGCAAGCTGACGGTCTATCCCTGCCGTTATGACGATTATCTGTATATGAAGTCGAAGGCTGCCAAGAGTGACGACAACCCGTTTGCCGTTCTGACGCGTGGCCTGAAGTTTCAGAAGAAAGAAGAAAAGCCGGGCGATGGCAAATCAGCCGGTGGTGGCAAAAGGTCGCCAACCGTGGCCTGAGCATGGCCCAAGGCCCAGAGTAATCAAATTCCACCCGGCTTCTGCCAATCAGGCGAGTGGCAGGTCAGGTTCAAGGGCTCGGCTGAGTTGGTCGTGCAGGCTGACGACCTCGGCCACGTCAGGGTCGATCTGGCTGTTGCCAAGATTTTCAATGAAGCGACAGGCAGCATAAGCGGCAGCTTTCTGGTCGTATTCAGTGATCCAGGCCGTTCTCATCGGAATTTTATCGGGATTGATGGGCCAGACGCCGGGCCTGGGCCTCAGGTGCTGGCTGATGCCGATTCGCCAGGGCTTGGCCGATAGCCTCGCCCTGAAACAATGCTGATTTAAGCACATGCGACAATATAGCGGGTCGGCCGCTATGGCCTCAAAAAAAGCTGCGACATCGGCATCGTGCGGCGAGAACCGCTGGTGTGTCGCAATCAAGCGAAACCCGGCCGGTGTGCGGTAAAGCCGAATTGCCCAATTGAGATGGCTGGCCAAAAACTGGCTGATTTTCTTGCGATAAAACACTTCAATGCCACCAGAACGGGCTACATGAAATTTCTTTGTGGTGGATTGAACAAAATACTTTATAGACAAGCCCGCGATAAGTGTGGGTATGGGTATAAGAAGCCATGCCAGCGGCGAATTGTTATTGATCGCTACAAACACGGCCAGAGCCCAGAAAAAAATTGAGCCGGCGACAGCCAGAGGGTTGGAATAAGGCTCGTCAAAATCAATATCAGCGAAGAGTACGTCAGGTGAGTTCAGACAAAGGGCACCATAGGAATTGCGGGTGATTACAGTCGGGCCGAAGCGGGCGACAACTTCCTCGCGAATTGGCACACCCGCAGAGCCGTTGTAAGCCACTTTCCGCTCGCGCCGGGGTGTCGGTTCGCCGGTCATGGCGGCTTCTATGGCTTCAGCCACGCGACTGCGGGCCATGGCCTGGGCCTCTTCAGGGCTAAGTTCTGACCACCCAAAGCGGCGGATAGTGACAAGCCGCCCTTTGATTCGACATTGCTCGCGGGCCTCGGCCCAGAAATCAGGGACTATCATCACTTTTCTCAGGCCTCATTGTTTTGTCAGATCCTACAGATTAATATGATTCTCAAGAACATCACGCCACCATGCTAATCCTAAAAAATATAGCGTTATGGCTCTGGCATTTTCCATCACCCCAAGATGCCCATCGGCGAAGGATCAATCAAAATATTTTTGTTATTCCTCTTATTTTCTCTAAAGTCGCTACTCTACCTTGTCGATACAAATTATGTTTCAGATGCCATGCAGTCGCGGGTCAGGACAACTCGCAATTTGCCAGTATCATCGCAAACTATGATCTAGCAATGTAATAAGTCGCCTTTTTGCAGGGCTTGACTTGGACACTTGGTTTGTGAGACACGCAATTCATTTGATGGTTGTGTGAAGTGGTTGTTAAGTTGTATCGAAAAAAACACTGCGATTTTCGAGAAATTCACTTGCAATTATTTATTGCTTGATTTCCTGCGGGATGCGGGCCCGGCGACTTGACCAGTGCCTGTGGCAGGGCTATATTTGCTCAGTCCTGATCTGTGTCGCGGCCGTCTGACGCTATTTTATAATAGCTTCTTCGACTGCGCTGAAACATAACGACTTTGGTGCATGCAGCCTGATTTGAGCATGGCTGGCTTGCAACCGGGAGTTAGGTGTGTCTGCATCTTCTGAATCCATGATACGGCAGATTAAGGAAACGGTTGATATCGTTTCGCTGGTCGGCCAGTATGTTCAGATTCACCGGGCAGGCAATCGTTTTAAGGCCCTTTGCCCGTTTCACGACGACAAGAACCCGTCGATGGAAGTGAACCCGGCCCGGCAGTCGTTCAAGTGCTGGGCGTGTGGGGTGGGCGGCGACTGCATTGAATTTGTTCAGAAATACGAACGCGTTGATTTCCCTGAAGCGATCCGGATTCTGGCCGACCGGCTAGGGATCCAGATGGAAAAGCAATCGCCGCAGAATCAGGCGGCGAAAGGGCCGGCCAAGGCTGATCTGTTTCAGGTGCTTTCATGGGCAGCTGGATTTTATGCCGGCGAGTTCATGAATCACGAAGAATCGCGGGGTTATGTGGCTGAGCGAGGGCTTATGCCCGAGATTGTCGGGCATTTTGGTCTGGGTTATTCGCCCGCCGATTCAAATATCATCAAGAGGCAGGCCCGGGCCATGGGCTTCAGCGATAAACTGCTGGAAGCGGCGGGCATTCTGGCCTCGGCAGAAGGACGGACATACGATCGATTTCATGACCGCCTGATGTTTCCGATTTACGACCTGATGGGCCGGGTGGTCGGCTTTGGTGGTCGGGTTTTGCCCGAACGTGACAGGGCTCTGGCCGAAGCGGGCAAGCGGGTTGGCAAGTATGTGAATTCACCCGAGACAACCGTCTTTCAGAAGCGAAAACTGCTTTACGCGGCAGATAAGGCCCGCGATGCGGCCCGGGCCGCCAGGCAGGTGATTGTGATGGAAGGTTATACGGATGTCATGGCGGCTCATCAGGCGGGGATTTGCAATGTGGTGGGCACTTTGGGAACGGCGCTGGGCGACGAGCATATTCCGGCCCTGCGGCAGCTTGCCGACCGGATTGTGCTGGTTTTTGACGGCGATGAAGCTGGCCTGAAGGCGGCTGAACGCGGGCTTGAGATTTTTCTGGGTCAGCCTGTCGAGCTGGCCCTGGTGGCGTTGCCTGATGGTCTCGACCCCTGTGATTTTCTGCAGCGTGAGGGAGCCGGGGCGTTTGCAGAAATCATCAGCCGGGCCAGTGACCCGTTGCAGTTTGCTATTGACCGTGCCGAAGCCAAATTCGACCTGCAAAACCCTGAGCAGGCAAGGCAGGCAACTGATTGGGCCCTGTCCATTTTCTCGAAAATACCTGATCAGCGAGGGGGTGGCATGGATGTAAAAATTGCCATGGCCCTTGACAGATTGGCTTTTCGCCTGAAAATTCCTACAGGACAACTCCAGCAATCCTGGTCAGGTTATCGCAGGGACGCGACGAAACGAAGCCGGACGCCGAAACCCGTCAAAGAAATTTCGCCATCGCAGCCCACCGAAGAAACACCCGATCCACTGGAACGCGAATTTGTCGAGCTGCTTCTGAATTTTCCGGAACTTGTTGGTCAGGTGCATCAAACCATTCTGGCCAGTGAATTGAAACATCCGACACTCAGAATGATCACCCAGGTTTTATATGATTCACACCGGGCTGGCGAGGTACCCGAATTGAATCAGATTTCCGAAAAGTTGTCGCCGGAATCGCTGGCGATGGCTGCCGGGCTGTTTAACTGGATTGAGCGTGGCCCCCTGCCGGAAAATGTTTTACCGGCTGATGGTCATATTCGAATGGCGGGCGTGCTTCAGAAATTTTCGCGACGGTCGGTCAAGGAGAGAGTTGCCGCCCTGCGTCTTGCCCTGGCTGATGTGGATCTGGCTGAAGAACCCGAGACGCATCAGGCTCTTACCAACGAGATTCGTCAATTGCTGGCCAGAGGTCTGCCGACCCTGTCGCCGACAATTGTTTCCCAGAATTAAGACTTCTACTATTTCGCCCAAACAAGCATCGAGGAGATTCCGCAATGGAAAAACTGGATCCGGTCGTCAAAATGCTCCTGGACAAGGGCAAGCGGCGTGGTTTCCTGACCTACGAAGAGGTCAACGAAATGTTGCCGGACGACTTTTCCAGCCCCGAGAGGCTTCAGTTGGTTCACGATACCCTTGAAGAAATTGGTATCGAGTTAATTAACGAAGACGAAGTCGAAGGCCGTTCAGTAATTGCATCCGACCTTGATGACGACCTCGGCGGCATGGAAGAAGACTTCCTGGGTGCTGATGTTGAAGACGATGGCGAACTGGCGATGGACGACGAACTGGGCGACGAGACATTCTCTCGCCGGATCGACGACCCGGTTCGCATGTATCTCACCCAGATGGGCGAAATTCCTTTGCTGAAACGAGATGAGGAAATTCGTCTGGCCAAACTGATTGAAGACACCCGCCGGTCATTCCGTGGCAAGGTTCTTGAATGCCACTATGCCCTGATGCTGGTTGTGGAAGACCTGCGGAAGGTGCATGCGGGCGACCTTCCCTTCGACCGGACGATTAAGGTCTCGGTGACGGAAAATCTTGAAAAAGACCAGATTCTTCGCCGGATGCCGGCCAACCTCGCCACACTAGACGGCCTGATTGACCGCAATCGCCAGGATTTCAAGGCCCTGAAGCATGCCAAGGGCGACCGGGCGAAGCAGAAAGAGATTTTTGAGCGAATTTGCACACGTCGTCGCAAGTGCGTTCGCCTGGTTGAAGAGCTTTCCATTCGCACCCAGCGGGTCATTCCGCGAATGAAGCGGATTGAGCAGATCAGCCAGCGTATGGTTCAGCTGGCAGCCGAACTTCGTGAAATGAAGAAACTGGGGCAATTTGGCGACGAATATGCGAACCTGCTCAAAGAGCAGAAAGACCTGATGATCATGACGCTTGAGACACCCGGCACGCTGGGGCGCCGTGTGAAGCGAATGACAGGCCGGTTCCGCTCGTATGAAGAAGCCAAGCGGCAGTTATCCGGCGGTAATCTGCGGCTGGTGGTATCAATCGCCAAGAAGTATCGCAACCGAGGTCTTTCGTTCCTTGACCTGATTCAGGAAGGCAACACCGGCCTGATGCGGGCGGTTGATAAATACGAATATCGCCGTGGATTCAAGTTCAGCACCTATGCCACGTGGTGGATCCGGCAGGCCATTACAAGGGCCATTGCCGACCAGGCCCGGACGATTCGCATACCGGTACACATGATCGAAACGATGTCGAAGCTGCGTAATGTGCAGAAGAAATTGCTACAGGAAAAAGGCCGCGAACCGACGATTGACGAAGTGGCCAAGCTGGCGAATATTTCAATCGATGAAGCCCGCCGTGTGATGAAGATCAGCCGCCACCCGATTTCTCTTGATCGGCCTGTAGGCGAGTCGGAAGACAGCTACTTCGGCGACTTTATCGAAGATGATTCGGTGGAAAGCCCGATAAACGCCGCAACCCAGGAAATGCTCAAGGACAAGATAGATCAGGTTCTGAAGACACTGACCTATCGCGAACGCGAGATTATTAAGCTAAGATATGGTTTGGGTGATGGCTACACCTATACTTTGGAAGAGGTGGGCCGAATCTTCAAGGTGACTCGCGAGCGAGTCCGCCAGATTGAGGCCAAGGCCGTGCGAAAGCTACAACATCCTGTCAGAAGTCGGCAGCTTGAGGGGTTCCTTGAGCATACCGGCTGAAACGAATAACGAAAAAGTCGATGACCACTGGTCATCGACTTTTTTTGTTCACCCCGGCAAGAATTTTGTGACATTGATGACCGATGGATGGCATCGACTGGAAAAAGCACAGGGATGGCACAATGAACCTGACATGCGACACCGGATCGAACCATGACCACCACAGCCAATTCCCTTCGTGAAATTCATTCGTTGCACCAGCGAGCCCGGGCAATTC
>JBJTRR010001165.1:0-1581 GCA_046076185.1 bacterium
AACCGCTTACTGCGTGCGCGGCTCTTTTCGTAAAATATGGCACAGCAAGTCGTTGCCCTGCAAATCACAAACGAAAACGGGCACAGCAAGCCGTGCCCGTTGCAAGAGGATATCACAGGATTTTTGATTTACGCCCGGGCGATGTTCCAGTAATTGCGCGAGCCAAGAATCTGGTTACGCACGCCGAACGGCCCAAAGCCGCCGGCATAAATGCGGCTCAGCGAATTATTCATCTGGTTGGTCGTCAGGTCGCTGCCGGTGTAGGCGATCGCAAATTCGTTGATCTGGTATTCAATCGACGACTTGAGCATCATCCACTGGGCTGAGACGATCTGTGTCGGCACGCCGTTGTCAAGTTCGGTGACGTATTTTTGATTCCTGGCAGGAATGTCATCGCCAGTTAATACGGTAGAAAGCGACGAGACATAATCATCATTCGTGCCGCCGGCCTGGTCGTAAAACTCGCCGGAGTAAAGCAGGTATTGCTTGATCTGGTAAGGGGTTACAATTCCAGCCTGAACCTGTGGCAGCCACTGGGCCAGTTCAAAGCGGTTGGCTGAACGGCCCAGCACCGTTTGATAAACGCCGTTGACCGTATAATTGACACCGGCATTGGTGCCCAGCAGGTTGGTGGCAAGCTGTTGGGTGGTCAGGCTGCCGGAAGTCAGGCCGGTGGTGGCACGCAGGAACTGCTGGTCGTTAGGCAGCAGGCCAGTCGTGTCCTGATAGACTTGATTCACAAAGTTCTGGGCACTCACAAGATTGGCTTCCTTGGTGTCGGGGGCAGCGTAAAGCGTGGTCGCCCCGGTGAAGTTGCCGCTTGTCAGTTGGCCGCCAATGGCATAGGCGGCACTGTTGCCCGTGGCCACCAGGCCAAGGCTGGCTGTGGCATGCGGCAGCGATGGCACAGCCTTCCATGCCGATGCGCCGGGGTTCAGCCGATAGACGGTGTCAAAGGTCTGGCTGACGACTCCACCCGTGGCCTGCTCGCCACCGGCGTAAAGCACGCTGCCATCGCCCAGAATGGTCACTCCGCCAAGCTCTCGGGCGGCTGGCAGGTCGATACCGGTTGACCATGTGTTGGAAACAGGGTCGTAAATATTCACCGTGGCCACGGTATTGCCGGCGGCGTCGCGGCCGCCAATGGCCAGCACGCGTCCATCAGGCAGTGTCACGGCTTCCACATTGGTTCGGGGCGATGGCAGAGGCGCGGCAATATACCACTTGTCGCGATTGGCGTCGTAAATCTGTACGCTGTCAACCACTGTGCCATTTTTTGCCGCGCTGCCGCCAATGGCAATCACGCGGTTCTGCGAGAGATTGGCCGTGCCCGGGAACTCAACAGCCGAAAGCATCGGGGCCAGTTCCGACCATTTCTGCTTGGTGGCGTCGTAAGAATAGAGATTGCTTGAAGCAGCATTATCCGTTTGGCGGCCGCCGAAGACGAGCACGTCACCGCCCAGGCCCACACCGGCCCCTGCACCGGCCAGAGCTTCAGGCAACTGGGGCAGATACGACCACTGATTTAACGACTGATCGTAAGAGGTGACAATTTTGGAAATGGCCTGTGTGGAAGCTGTG
>JBJTRR010001166.1:0-1780 GCA_046076185.1 bacterium
CATCAAGAATGATATCGGGGTAGGCCCGTTCAAGACTCTCGGCCCTGATTCGGCACAGAAGCATGTCATATGCTTCAGGATGCTCGGTATCGGCACCAATTTCAAGAACGTGATGGTCTTTGACAAAAGCATAGCCACGCACATGGTCGCCCTGACAGGCCACCCAAACGACATGGGCCATCTTCATGCCGACAATCCACCGCCAGTAGGCTTCCGACCGAACCACCGAACCAAGATAATGATCTGAGTGAATCTGATCATAAATTCGCATCAGTTCCGTCAGCTCGACCTGTCGCCATGGGCGAACTGTCCAGCCACCACGCATCACTTCTGCCTGTAACTTCTCATCGGTTGGCAGGTTACGCGAAGAGACAGAAATCGAATTGGAGTCGCCGACTGTCACCCAGCCCAAATTTTCATATGGGTCGGTTGCTCTTGCATTCAGGGCCAGAAGAGAGATTTTAAGGGAGTCAGCCTTTTTGGCCGCATGCCTGATGAGTTGCTCAGCCAGCCCCCTGCCCCGAAACTCGGGAACGGTCGCCAGCCCGACAATACCGCCAGCCGGTAGCTGAACGGAATTGAAATGAACTGAACGGCGGGTCATCAGCAGGTGACCAGCCATCAATCCCCCTATGCGGGCGATCATGCGGTGATCAGGCCGATAGTCAGGATCGATAAGTGATGTATAAAACCTGTCACGATCAATATTTCTAATCGTATTGACAAGAACTTGGCCAATTTCGTCGTGATCGGCTTCGGTTACTTCAAAAATCTGGGCCGGCGAGATACGTTTGGTAGGTGTGGCACGATCCGACACAGCACCGGTTTTCATCGATCAAACCCTTCTTTGGTGAATTACCGCTTGAAGCTATCCCAGTCGGTTGAGTCCACAGATGAACTTTTCTTTCACACTTTTATTATAGCAAACCGGGATCGTGAAAAAAAGAACCAAATCAAACTCTGTCACACTTTCTTGAACTGCCCTAAATTCTTATCCAGTCAACCTGTCTTATCAGGCAAGTGCCCGGATTTTCTGTGCCAAACTAAGCAATCTTTGAGCCGAATGAACAACAATTGAATATTCCCGCGACTGAGCCATCTTATCCAGATTATTCAGCCCGCTGAAATATTCAATCCGTTCAAGGATAGCTTTTTCCTGTAACCGGTAATGCTCAGAAATTTGCCGGTTGACCAATCTCAGCGCGGTGGCACGGCGACGACGGATGGATCGCTCAAGTGTTGGCCATGCAAGAATTTCACGTTTCTTTTCGATGAGTTGCGTAACTTCTTGCGGATGATCGGTCAGGGTCTCTGCCTTCCACCGAATGCGGCGAAGCTCTCTGTATTGCTGCTGCAAACGCTCGCCTGAAATGGGTTTGGGGAAGTCAGTCAGTCGCAATGTGGCGGAACAGACAGCATATTCCGGCATGTTAAGGCCAAAGAACTCGCTGAAAATTGTGTCGCCAAGCTCGTCATAAATAGCACCACCAATGCCATGTACAAAAAGGTCGGCCAGAAGAAGCCGGCAGAGAGCCGTTGTCACAAGTGCCCTGGGCCGAATGCGAATGCCCCACGATTCAAACCGTTCAAGCTGGCGAACACCTTCAAGCGTCGAAAAACCGGGCTTAATCGCAAGGCAGCCAAGAGGTTCCGACTCGCCTTCAATCTTCAGCCTGATGCCGGTACCGGCAGGACAAAACTGCACCCAAAGCCCTTTTCTTATAGGGTTTGCATCACGCCAGACCCAAAGCGGCGCTTCCCACCAGCCTTCGTTGGTTTG
>JBJTRR010001167.1:0-6041 GCA_046076185.1 bacterium
ATTATCAAATATCAGATTCTTTTTGCTAATCATAATTTCTTAAATTTTGGTATTTTGGGAGTAAGTGCCGGGACTTCGTCGATATTTCGTGCGACTTCAGCCTTAAGCGGGAGTGTTTCGCGGTAGAGATTCAGACGATCAACGGCCTCGCGATGGATTTTTTGGCGATCGATAGTGCCGAAGCGGTTGAGAAAATCGTCAACGCCGGTGAAGGTTGGGAAGAGTGCGGATTGCTTAGTGACGGTGGCTGTTTGCTCAAGTGCACAGCCGGTGATGGAATGAGCAATGCGTGCGAGGCGGGTTCCCGATGGCAGGGGCCAGTCGGGATGCTGTTTCAGGCAGATATTGATGGCGGAATGGCGGATTGAGTCAAGGTAAAGGTCGTTGGTTGAGACGGCTGCCGTGTGATCGGCATCGACGGGCCCTTTGGCTGGTGAGGTGACGTGAAGACCCCGGGCAGTGATCTCGTTCAAGAATTTGGTGCGGTGTGGAGTGAGGGCGCCGGCGAAGCTGTAGTCGTATTGCCACTGGTCGGGCGGAACGGCTGAGACCAGTTTTTCAGAGTAGCCGAATTCAAAGAACGAAGCAGGAGCGACCTTTCGCAGAGGTTTGACATTGCCGGGAACGGTGGTGAGGAAGCCGTCGGCGATTTGCATCATTGGCAGGAAATCGCGGAAGCGTTCGTTGCCGTTCCAGTTACCCGACCAGTCGTCGAACTTATTTTTATGGATCACTTCGGTGACGAAAATGATCAGCGGGAAGGGCTTACCGTTAGGCCCAAACTTGTCGAAAAAAGCCTGTTGCCGGTGGTTGTTTTCGAAGATCAGGTTTGGCACGCCGGCGATAAAGTCCTCGTCGGAGATGGTGACTTTGAAGCCGTTTTCGGTGAAGCCGGCTTCGACCCAGTCTAGGAGGTCGATCAGGGTCTTGCGGCCTAACGGTGTTTGGTTAAACAGAGAAACGTGAAGACGTTTCATTGATGGTCAAATGCTCGCAGCAAGCCAGAGTGGGATGGCTTTTAAACAGAAGCGATCCGGATGGCGGATTGTTTTCTGAGGAAGACATTCAGACCGTTGACATGCCCGAAGACTCGGGAAAAACCGGGAGTGAGGGCGGCTTCGGCGGCGGATTGAACGCAGCCGAACCTGAGCTGGGGGTTGCTGTCGTCGAATAGGACAAAGCCGCCGGGGAGGAGGTGTCTGGCGACGTTTTCGAAGTCTTTTTTGGCAGCTTCGTAGGTGTGGGCACCGTCGATATAGGCGAAACTGATAGGGCCGCCGAGCTTGACCTTGTTGCCGAAAACGTCGGTGGTTTCGGCGCCGGAGTTCCACATTTCGAAGAAGTTGTCGGAGAAGGCCTGGATTGTTATGGGCATGTTCTGCTCACAAAAAAGAGAAACATTTTTTTTGTAGGTCTCAATGCAATAATCGCGATAAATCTGCCGAGAACCGTCAAAGAAACCACCCACTGGTTTTTCCGTTTCTTCGAAGTGCCAGGGGTCGGCATTGAAGAGTTTATTGGTGCGGCCGAGGCGTGTTAGATAGTAAGAGAGAACGCTGACGGAGACGCCGAGGAAGGAGCCGATTTCGATGACGGCACCGCCATCGGGCATGTGACGGATGGCGTGATTGAAGCAGTGGCTATTGCCATCGCCGACATTGAGCCAGCCGCCGATCATCTGGATGACCCAGCGGAGATATTCGTCGTGGTTGACTATGTGGTTGGCGATGGTGAAATCGATCTGGTCGAGAATGTTCGCCGGGACTTTGCTTCGCAGGATTTCTTCAAGCTGATTGATTCGCGGGTTCTGGCCTTTGCGAAGGCTTGTTGTCATGAGGATGTGTGCGAGGGAATCAGCCGGTGCGGTGGCGAGGTCAACTTTTGAGAGGGAGTCGAGCAAGTCGGCCCGGGGCCAGTCGCCGGCAGGGAGTTCGAGTGAAGCCGGGGCCGATGAAGCGATATTGTAGAGGACCTGGGCAGCGGATTGGTCTGGAACAAAGCTCATGTGAATGATTCCCCTCAGGTTGTTGTTTTTTTGAAGTATAGATGATGGCTGTGTGCGTGGTTTGGTTATTTCTCAGATCCGCGAGAAAAATTCTGCGGCATGGGCGTAGGTTTCGGGCAGGCCGATATCGATGAACGGGCCAGGAACGGCAAAACCGTAGAAGCCCCGGCCAATGAAAGTCGGGAAGATATCGCGTTCCATCGAGAGTGGCACGCCGATGTGAAGATCTTTAATGGCAGAGGTTTGCAAAAGGTAGATTCCGGCATTGATCGAGCCGGAGCCGGTTGTGGATTTTTCGAGGAATTTTTCGATCTGGCCATCAGCAGAAAGCTGAACGCGGCCATAGCGACCGGCGTCGGGAACCTGGATGACGGCAATGGTGCCAAGGGCATCTTTTGCGGTGTGAAAGGCGAAAAGGGCCGGAGCATCGAAGCCGCAGAAGGAATCGCCGTTTAAGACGAGAATGTTATCGGATTGGGCCTGCTGGCAGGCGAGCCTGATGCCGCCGCCGGTGCCGAGGGGTTCAGTTTCAACGGAGTAAAGAATTTCAAGCGAGCCATGGCTGGGGCCGATGACCTGGCGAACCATTTCGGCCATATAGCCAACCGAAAGAATGACGCGATTGAGGCCTTTTTTCTCGAGAGAATCGAGAAGGTGCGAGAGGAGAGGCCGGCCCAGGACGTCAGCAAGGACCTTGGGGCGATCAGAAACTACGGAGTTTAGCCGGGTGCCACGGCCACCTGCCAGAATGATTGCGTCGGTATTGGCGATGGTGGCCATGGAAGGGATTCAGATAAAAGATGAGATCAGGCGTTTTTGAAGACATTCCGGGCCATCATGCGATAGCCCTTGATGAGTTCGGGGATACCCATATCAAGGGAGTGAACGGCTTCGAAGCCTGCCTCGCGAAGGCGCTGATTTGAGACGACATAGTTGCGTTTGTCGGGGTCCTGGCCGATTTCAGAATGTTCGATATGGAATTTCGGCAGATACTCTTTAACTTTTGTGGCAAGTTCTCCCTTGGAGAGATTGGCCTGGTCGAGACCCACGTTGTAGGGGCGGCCATTCATGGCGTCGAAATTCTGGACGCTGTGAAGGAAGGCCCGGGCGACGTCGCGCACGTGGATATAGTTTCGCTTGAAGTGGTGTTCAAAGAGGACGATGTAGCCGTCAAACAGGGCGGTATAGACGAAGTGATTGACGAGAAGGTCGAGCCGCATGCGAGGTGACATGCCGAAGACCGTGGCCAGGCGAAGCGACATGGTGTTGGGGCTGGAGAGAAGTTCGTGTTCGGCCTGAACCTTGGTTTTGCCGTAGATGGAAATGGGTTCCAGCGGTGTTTCTTCGGTGCAGAAGACGTCGCCCGTGGTGATTCCGTAGCCGCTGTTGGTGTTCGGGTAGATCACCGGCTGATTGGGGCTGCGGAGTTTATTGATGAGCTGAATGGCGCCAAAATTGGTGGATTCAGCGAGGAAAGGATCGCTGTCGCAGGCGGATGCGCCCACTACAGCAGCCAGGGGAATGATGAAATCAGCCTGGGGGATGAGTTTGGCCATGAGTCGTTCATCGCGGACGTCGCCCTTGATGAAGTCGAAATGAGGGTTAGCACAGAGATGGAACGGGCCGTTCTGGTTCCAGAGCAAGCGATCAACGACGGTGACGCGATAGCCGGCGTTGAGCAGGTATTCGCTCATGATGGAGCCGAGGTAGCCGAAACCGCCAGTGAGAAGGATATGCTGAGACATTCGGGATTTTTAAACTCCAGAAAGATGCAGGAAGAGACTGAAAGCCACTATTCACATTGAGGCATTAGCCGCTAAGAATTTGTGTCAGAGACTATTCAAAACTTTGCAAAGATCGAGAATAAGCTCGGGCTCAAGCGACGGGTAATTACCGATGTAGAAGCCGAAGAAGTGAACATGGTCAACCACAGGATATTTTGTGGCTTCAGCTTCACCAAAGAGTTTTTTCAGGTAGGGTTGACGTAGCTGGTTTCCACCGCCCGAAGTTCCTCGACGGAACTCCACTTTTAGCTCGCGCAAACGGGACATCACACGGTCGCGAAGGGCTTCGTCGGGTTCTCGCAAAACGAGGGTAAAGGCATAGTTGCTGCTTCCTTCAAACGCGAATTCAGTGAAGTAGCGTGAGGAATCAAGATTATCGAGGAATAGTTTGAGGTTGCGTGAGCGAAGCACGTTGTTGGCATCAAGCCGCGGAAGCTGATTTCGACCGATGACGGCGTTGATCTCGGTTGACCGGACGTTGTAGGCAGGAAAGGCGAAAATAAAGTCTGGGTTGAGATCTGGATACTTTTGGTAATAAGGCGTTTTGTAAGTGTCGTCGCTACATTCACGAACCATGCCGTGTGAGCGGAACATACGGATGATTTCATAGAGGTCGCGGTCATCCGTGCAGACCATTCCGCCTTCGATGGTGCTGAGGTGATGGGCGTAGTAGAACGAAAAATTGCTCATGAGCGAGAACGAGCCGAGTTTCTGGCCATTCATGGTGGCTCCATGAGATTCACAGACATCTTCAATGAGCGGAATATTGCGGGCTTTCAGCTCGCTGAGTAATTCCGGACTGAGTGCGTTATAGCCCAGAATGTGGGTCATGAAAACGGCTTTGGTTCTGGGCGTAATTTTGTCGAGGATCTGCTGATGATCCATACCCAGTGTGCGTCGATCGATGTCGACAAAAACTGGTGTAAAACCGTTCTGCAGAACAGCAGCGATGTCGGAGACCCATGTGAGTGGGGGGACGATGATTTCGCCAAGGCCGGCTGTCTCGCGAAGAGCCCCCAGTGTGATCTGGTTGGCAGAAGAACCGGAATTTACGAAGACGCTGTATTTCACGCCGAGCCATTCAGACCATTCCCGTTCGAATGCTCTGACATTGGTTGATTGCGTGAGGATAGGCTCACCATCCGTGAGGAATTTGACGACGCAGTCTAGGTCTTCCCTGGTGATGTTGTTTTTCATCAGGGGCCAGTCGAGTGATTTAATGTTTTCGTCGATCATGTAATTCATTGTTCGCCTTTCATTTTCTTGAATTGATCAGCAAAGAACCGAAGTCCTAGAGTACGTTTTCAGAGTATCATTCGCTTCAAATAATTCATCATGTTACTGCTGTTTCAATCTTTTCACGAATGTTCAAAAATGCACGGTAAGTGATTGTCAGAGCATTTTTGAAATTTGACCTTGGAAGCCAGCCCAAACTGGTGAGTTTGTCAGAATTTAATGCTTTCAGCGGCATGCCATCGGGTTTTGTCGTATCGAAGATCAGTTCACCCTTGTATCCTACAACATCGCATATCATTTTGGCGAGTTCGCCAATAGAAATATCTGTGCCCCCGGCCAGATTGATCGGTTCATCGTGCGAATAGTTTCGCAAAGCAAATAGACAGGCATCGGCAATGTCGTCAGCGAAAAGAAATTCTCGCCTCGCATTTCCTGTGCCCCATACCGGTAAAGTTTCATGATTATTCTGTTTTGCTTCGTGAGCCCGGCGAATCAGGGCTCCGACAACATGTGATTCTTCAGGACTGAAATCATCATGAATTCCAAAACTGTTCGCCGGAATACCCACTATGAAATCATTGCCGTATTGACGCCGAAATGACTGACAAAGCTTAATTCCTGCAATTTTCGCAACAGCATAAGCCTCGTTTGTCGGTTCAAGAGGCCCACACAACAACTGATCCTCAGCCATTGGCTGAGGGCTAAGCCGGGGATAGCTGCAGGAACTGGCAAGGAAGAGGAGTTTTTTGACATTGAAAGTGTGGCAGGCATGAATTACGTTCGTTGCTGAATAAAGATTATTGAGCATTAAATCAGCAGGATATTTTATATTTGCTGCAATTCCGCCAGATCGCCCACCTGCATAAATCACAAAATCGGGTTTCTGGTTTCGAAACAAATCATCGACAACGGCTTTTTCGGTAAGGTCGATATTTGAATTGATCAAAGCGGTTGGAGAAATACTTTGAATGAGTCTCGTCAGAGCCTCTCCAATAAGGGTGTCCGCGCCAGCCACA
>JBJTRR010001168.1:0-1563 GCA_046076185.1 bacterium
CCCAAAGTCAAGGCTCCCAAAACGGCTGCCCGCAAGAAGATTGTGTGGGTGGTGCTGAATGACTCTTTCAAGCCAATTGCCCAGTTTGAATACAATCAGAAAGCGGAATCCGAGAAAAAAGCTGCCGAGATGATTGAAAAAGGCAAGGGTTACCACTTCGTCCAAAAGCAGAAGGTGGAAATTTCGGCCGATGCACCAGGCATTGGGGCTGCCATTCCACGCCCTGAAGTGACCGAACTGGCTGATATTAATGTGGGCGAAGGTGACGAAGTTGCTGAATCAGATGATGATGTTGATTCAGACGATGACGATTTCGGCGGCGATGACGACGACGATTGAGTCGTCGTCGATCATCTGAATTCAAATAGAAATAGCCGGGCGAGATGAAACCGCCCGGCTAGTTTATTTATTTTGTTTTGACGTCAATGACAGCGTCTTTCACGCCATCGGCGGGTACAGTCAGTGTCAGCCCACTGGTTTCGGCATTCTGAAATTTTGCTGGAATCAGGTTTTTGCCGCCAATCATTCGACCATCATTAGCGATAGTTGGCGGTGCATCCTGACACTCCACAGCCAGCTTATAAGTGCCTGGATAGAGGCCATCGCCCGGCTCGAAGCTCATGGCCGAAAAAACACCGTCCGTCCCAAATTTGGCACTTCCCGGCCGCGAGGGCGCATTGGGATCGGCCGCTGAGGCACCCGTAAAATTGATCATCCCTTCTTTAGGAAAAGGGCCTCCGTCAAGCGTGATTTTACCCTTGACCGGAACCAGGCCCGGCTCACTTGAACCACAGCCAGTAAAGGCTGCAGTTACGACAAGCGAAAGAGCACAGGCGGAAACTGGAGAACGATACCATAATTTTCTCATCAGTATTTTCCTGAAAATTTGATCAGAGCGAATCACTGCTGATGATTTCGCCACCGGCCCGGGTGCCCAGTGCGTTGTATGTCTGATAGTTGATAGTTCGCTTGATAAACCGGGTGCTGCCATCACCAAAAAGAAAATTGCCACCGCCGGGGTGCATGCTTTTATATCCGCATGTCCGGAACCAGTTGGAATCGACGGCAGTTTCCATGATATTCAAAGGAATCATCGTGCCTGAGAGAGGAAAATTCTGCGAGAAGACCCCCATGAAGGTGCATTGTTTTGGCAAAGTTTCACCTACTGCAATGGTGTTGCTCAGGCCGTCCGGAATTTCATTAAAGCCGATGGCCCTTGAGGTTCGGCCGAACATTCCGGCAAATGTGCCAGGAGCTATACCGAGTGCCGTATTGCCATTAGTGCCGAAGTTAAACCCCTGGCAACAGAAATTCGTGCTTGAGGGTGTCTGGTTTGGGCAAAACGGGCATTGATCCATATGCGTGGGGCCCATGCTGGCAGGATACCACAAGGCCAAGGCTGGCGTTACATTGTGGGCTGCGAACCGGGTCATAATCGGTTGGGCAGCTTCAGGGTCGGAAGGGCAAACAAATGTACTGATGACCGTCTGGCATATGGAACGGTTTGCTACGGTGTTATAGCCCAGATTTTGATTAAGTGCGATATAAATCTGGCTTTGCTCC
>JBJTRR010001169.1:0-2937 GCA_046076185.1 bacterium
CGATCGAAGGCATGAAAAAAGAAGTCGCCCCCAACTTTGACAAAGCCTATACCGCCCTGATCGAAGATCTTTACCTGCGTGGCATGCTGCAAAACACGATGGTACTGGCCTTTGGCGAATTTGGCCGGACACCGAAAGTGAACCCCGCCGGCGGCCGCGACCACCATCCCGGCGTCTGGACATCGCTCTTTGCCGGTGGACCATTCAAGGGTGGTACCGTTGTCGGTGAATCCGACGAAATCGGTGGCTCGCCAAAAACCCGCCCCGTTAATTCGGCAGAAATTGCCGCAACGGTTTACACCGGTCTGGGCCTGAACATCGATACTGAACTACGCGGCCCCGGCAGTCGGCCGATCCGGCTAGTCGATCATGGCGTCGAACCGATTCACGAATTGCTCGCCTGATTTTCGCATGTTCGCCCGAGTCAATAAGAACGATCTGGTAAAATTCACCACGGATCTCACATGTCTTACAAAACACTAATGATTTCCGTGATCAGAGGCCTCGCGTTTCTCTGTGCTACAATTGTTTTGGCAGGTGAATTGTCAGCCGCTGTGGCCATTCATCCTTCAAATGTAAGCTTGCAGAGCCTGAAATCCATAAGGTCGCTGCAACTTGCCGAAACGGACGGTCAGGGCCGCCTGACCGACGACCTGACAGAACAGGCCCGTTGGAGCATTCAGCCGGCCGACCTGGCAAGACTTGAGCCAGGCCCCGTATTGATTCCATTACAGTCTGGGAAGGGTGAAATTATTGCACGCCTTTCAAACGGCAAAGAATTCCGTACGCCCCTGCAGATTGAAATAAAAAACCAGAATCAACAGTGGTCTTTTGAAAACCATATTCAGCCAGTTCTTACAAAACTTGGATGCAATTCGGGCCCGTGCCACGGCTCGGCGGCCGGCAAAAACGGGTTTCGGCTTTCACTGCGCGGCTATGCACCCGAAATGGATTATGCCGCACTGACCCGACAGGCTGGCGGAAGGCGGCTGACGCCGGGGCACCCGGAACAGAGCCTGATGCTCTGGAAGGCTACTGGCGTGGTGCCACATGGGGGCGAGGCCAGAGTTGCCCCTGACACGCGTGATTACAACATTCTTTCCGACTGGATTGCGGCAGGTGCGAAGGGAATGACACCTGACACACCGACACCCGTAAGGCTTGAGGTTTTGCCCGGTTCCGTGATTTTCCAGAAAGGCAAATCAGGACGGATTCTGGTTGACTGTATTTACAGCGACGGCACTCGGGAAGATGTGACAGCCTGGGCCAAATTCGGCACGACTGACGAAACCATCCTGAAAGTCAGCGATTCTGGCCGATTCACTGCCGAAAATCCAGGTGAAGCTTTTGTCACCGTCTGGTTTTCCAGCATGGTTGCAACGACAACAGTTTCAGTGCCATCAGGCCTTATAATTCCGGACTCCATATTTGCCAATGCTTCACGCCGCAATCAAATTGATGAACTGAATCTGGCGAAACTGAAATCGCTGCAGATTCCACCTTCGCCTGATGCCGGAGATGCCGCATGGCTAAGGCGAGTGACACTTGACCTGACAGGCACCCTGCCCGACCTTGAGACCTCAACGGCATTTCTCAGCGACAGTTCATCCGATAAGCGGGCCAGAATGGTCGATCGGCTTATCTCATCAAGTGAATTTATTGACTACTGGGCCTATCAACTGTCAGACCTTCTGCTTGTTTCATCAAACAAACTGACGACACCGGCCATGTGGTCGTTTTACAATTTTGTGAGGTCAGGGGTCGCTGAAAACAGGCCCTGGAATGTCTTTGCCAGCCAGATCATCACATCAACAGGTACAACTTTTGAAAACGGTGCTGGAAATTATTTTGTGCTGCATCGCGACCCGACCGACCTGACAGAAACAACGACCGTGGCTTTTCTGGGGCTCTCGCTAACCTGTGCCAAGTGTCATAACCACCCTCTGGAAAAATGGACACAGGACCAATATTACGGATTTGCCAGCCTTTTAAGTCGAGTCGGCCTGAAAGACGGTCAGGCCACAGGTGAGACAATCGTCAGCGACCGTCCTGACGGTGAAATTCTTCACCCCCGCAAGGCCAGAGCCATGCCGCCCCAGCCACTTGACGCCAGTGCGATGAAACCTGATTCGCCGCAGACACGGCGAGAAGCACTCGCCAAGTGGATGACAAGTCCTGACAACCCTCTATTTGCCAAAGCCATCATCAACCGGATTTGGAAAAAGTTCCTTGGTCGAGGATTGATGGATCCTGAAGATGACCTGAGGGCAACGAACCCACCGTCTGATTCGGCGCTGCTTGCCTGGCTTGAGGATGATTTTGTGAAAAACGGCTATGATCTTCGTCGTTTGATGAAAACCATCAGCCTTTCAGCCACCTACGCCCGTTCCGGCAAACCTCTTCCTGAAAATGCGTCTGACCTTCGATTTTTGTCGCATGCCATTCCCAGAAGGCTGCCTGCCGAAGTGCTTCTTGATGTTTACAGTCAGACCACTGGCGTGCCGAGTGCATTCCCCGGTTTCCCTGAAAAATGGCGGGCCATACAACTGCCCGACACAAAGGTCGCCAATAATTTTCTGGCTTCATTCGGTCGCCCCGAACGATTGGCCACCTGCTCGTGTGAACGCTCAAACGAGCCTTCTGTCGCTCAGGCTCTGCATCTGGCCAACGGCGAAACCCTCAACAGCAAATTAAAGGCCGAAAAAAGCCTGCCGCATCAGTTTGCCGATTCAAATCTGCCGGCCTCAGAACTCATCCGCAAGCTCTTTCTGTTAACCCTGACACGCGAGCCGACCCCCAAAGAATTAAAATCGTTTCTCGGGTCGATAGATCGAGTGAAAAATGGCACTGAAAAATCTGAGACTGTGAAAGCTGATACGAAATCAGCGGAATTGCGAGGCCTCTGGGAAGATCTTTTCTGGGCCATTCTCACCAGCG
>JBJTRR010001170.1:0-5473 GCA_046076185.1 bacterium
CTCAGGACTTGCTTAAGCTGGAGTCGAATCGAGTCCGTAAAATTGTGATTGACCGGCATCGGGCTGATCCATCCAAAGGTATGCTTATACCTGGCGAGATCACTACACTCATGCGTGATTCAGCCCCAAATACCTGGACAATTGATAATCCTGAGCCGGACAAAAAGGTTAATGCCTCAAAAATTACGGAAATTACCAACACATTGACAGGTCTGAAGATACTTGGAATTCGTCCAAAGCCGGCTGGTTTGACGAAAGACTTGAAAGAGTCGGAAGACGGGAAATTCAAACTTTCCCAGCAGGCGGCCCTTTCACTTCAGCAGCGAGGGTTTTATCGGACACGACAGGGAACACTGGTTTCCAATCAGGGTGAAATTCAGGTTGGCACTGACCAGGGCGTTGTGTATGTGCTTCGTTTTGGTGAAGTGACAGTAGCCGATGGCGACGATCTTTCAGCAGGTACTTCTGATGATGCCAAACCGGAAGATAAGAAACCCGAGACCAAAACCAAATCAGAAGAGACCGAAAAAGCTAAGAAGCCGGGCACAGAAGGCAGATTTCTTTTCATCACGGCTACTTTTGATCCTTCGTTAATTCCATCGCCCAGCAACCCGCTTGCACAGCGGATCGAGTTTTTGCCGGGCGACCCTTTTCAGCATGCAACCCTTGGTGTGACCACTTCGGGATTTGAAGCTGATGTTGCGGCGGAACAAAAACGCGACAAGGAAAAAGCAGACAAGCTTGAAGCGGAAATGGAAGCGAAACGTATAGAGGGCAGGAAACTGGTTGAGCAGTTGTCAACCCGATACGCATCATGGTATTATGTTGTATCGGGTGATTCTTTCCGGACAATCGCAGCGGATCGTTCTGCGTTCCTTCAGGAACCAGGCCAGCCGTCGCCTTCTCCTGCACCTGCCTTTAATCCTGCAGGTTTGCCCGGATTCTGACTCTAAATCTGACCGGATCACGGATCTAATCCGTATGATTGATCCGGTCAGTGCAGAACATTAAAACAACCGGGTATTCGCTTGCGCTGGATTCATCGTAAACCGCTTCTTGCCACAGGTTTTTTACCCAGTGCTGTAGAGTGGCTTGGCTCAATCCTGCAGATCATCAATAACGGGCGTCTGCTGAGTAATCCGCTTCGATCGACGGAACCCGCGGAAATTGGTCTGGAAAATTCCTTCTCTGCATTGCTTCCGACCGATCGTTCGGAGCTCATGGAGGAGTTTTGGGAAGATATCCTTAGTCTGGCTGCAGTTGCAGAAGAAGCGGATCTGTATTCTTCCCGGTCGAAACTTCTAAATAAAGTGACCTTCTGGCCTGCTCCGCTTACCATATCAGACTTCCGGGCGGTGATGATATCGCCCTGGCTCTCGCGGAATTTTCGAATTCGTCCGCTGGTTATCGTGCCTGGTGCCCATCAGTTCGTGCACGAGATGAAGCAGCGGAAATCAGAGAACCGTTCAGTGATTCGACTGGAAAATCTTGAGCTGCTTGTTGAAGCAAACCCTTCTCTCACAAAAATCCCTTTTAACGAACTGCTCGACCTGAGGCACTCCTCCGAGGAATTTGCCGCAGTTTACGCCATTCTGACCAATTTTTTCTCAGCATGTACAAAAAACGATTTGTCAATCATTCGAGTTTCTTATGAGGATCTTTATTCTTCACCTCATCAGACACTGGAGTATTTGATTGATGTGACGGGAATGAGGCAGAAAAAAGAGATTGGTGAGGCGATGAAAGCCATTCGAATTTCTTACGATGGCTCAAATTATCAAAAAATTCCGCATTCGCCCAAAGACCCAACTGCCTGGAAAACCGGTTTGCACGACGGCCAGATTGGCGTCATTAATGAAGTACTTAAAGAGATGGGCTGCCCCGACGAAGGAATCACAAGCTGGCGGGCGGCAGGCCCTGATTCGGATTCAAAATTGAGGGTGTCGGCCCGATCTTCAGCAAGATCACGCAAGTCCGGCAGTTCGCGGCGAGAAAAACCACCAGCCTCTGCTTCAGACATTAATGGTCAGGCAAGGCTGGCTGACTCAGCGTCAGACACGCAATCTGATTCACAAAGAAGGCAGAAGTCTTCGGAAAGCCATCGAAAAAGTCGATCTTCTTCCTCAGGCAAGAGTCGATCTTCAGCAAGATCTCAGCGGCGCGACCGAAATCGTAACAGCGAAGACCTAGACTATTGATCAGGTGGTTGAGATTCAGATGGCGAAAGAACAGCTGGTGTTGATCAATTCAACCCAAGGGTCTCATCCAGGTCGTGCATCAGGTTGAAGTTTTGAACAGCTACTCCGGCCGCCCCCTTCAGTAAATTATCCAGGCAGGCCACAATCAGGATTCTTCCCCGGACAACGCGGATGGTTACATCATAAAAATTCGTGAAAGCCGAATCTTTCGTTGATGGCAACCCATCGACAACCCGCACAAATGGTTTGTTTCTGTAAAAATCGCGGAACAGCTCCATCAATTCTCGTTCTGCAAGATCACGGTTTGGTGTGGCATAAATAGTTGCAAGAATGCCTCTATCCATAGGCACAAGATGAGGCGTGAAGATCACTTCAACCGGCTCGCCGGTTAATCGCCCAACATCCGTCAGTACCTGATCAATTTCAGGCGTGTGCCGGTGCCTGCCTACACCATAAGCAGAGAAACTTTCATTACATTCCGGAAAGTGTGTTGTGAGTTTGGGCGATCGGCCCGCCCCTGAAACACCACTTTTGGCATCAATGATAATTCCTTTACGCTCAATTAAATTTTCCGAAATCAATGGGGCCAGCGATAATATGGACGTACTTGTGTAACACCCCGGGTTGGCTATCAGATTCGCTGTAGCAACTTGGTCGCCATAAATTTCTGGCAATCCATAGACCGCTTCTTCCAGCCCTTTCTGGTCTGTATGTTCATGGGCATACCAGTCTGCATAAACCGCCGGATCTTTCAACCGATAATCAGCAGAAAGATCAATCACCTTAACACCACGCTCTCTTAATGCTGGTACCACAGCCAGGCTGGCGGCATGTGGCAGACCAAGAAACGCAACTTTCGCCCTCTCAGCCACTTTTTCGGCATCAAAGGGCTCGCAAGTCAGATCAACCACTCTATTCAAAGATGGGTGCAGGCTGGCCACTGATGGCGATTCTTCAGCCCGGCTCGTGGCCATCGTCAGATCCGCGTAAGGGTGTCGCGCAAGAATGCTCATCAGTTCTCGAGCAGCATATCCCGATGCACCTACCACAGCGACTGGTATCATGTCTGTTTCAACCTTTCTCGCGACACTTCTCTTCATCTGAATCAACAATATTACTGAAATGAGCCTGAGGAAAACAAATCCGCTTCGCCTGAATCATTTTTGCCTGAATTTTCCAACATCAAATGAACCGTTTTTGGATTATTAAATCCTGTATGTAGTAACCCCGGAAAACCATAAATTGATTTCCCGGGGGCACGAATTCAATCAAACTCGGAAAAACTCTGCTCATAGGCATGAATCCAGCGGATCACGCCTTCCGAAAAGCCGTCCAGGTGTGTCCATCGACCGTACCCTACACCGTGCCTGTAGCTGGCTACATTGATCATGTAAGCCAGCGGGGCCACCGGATCAGGCACCCTTTCACCAGTGGCCTGTTCGTCGGTGATGACAATCAGCCGTTCGTGAGGCAGCCTGTTGATCTGGGCCACAGCCTTGCCAAGTTCGGTTCCGCCATGAGACTGAGATCTGATTACGGCATCGATACCAGCCATACCCCGCCTTGGCGGCACTTCCACCACCGTGTTAGAGAAGGTAAAAATCCGTAAATCGCCTTGGATAAGAGCTGCTAACGCTGCGGCGGCATCCATTCGAGTCAAATCTGACATGCCTGAAAGCGTGCAATTCATTGAGCCCGAGACATCCACCAAAACGATCGTCCGCCCTGGCAGAGGACTGGCTTCTGCCAGGCAGGCCAGCAAGGCGCCGTCAACAGCTGGCTCAAGCCTGGGGCAGGCCAGTGCCGCAGCCACATATCGAAACGGCAGTACCCGATTTGCACCTTGCCTTGCCAGCAGTGCTTCACGAATGAGCTGTTCGTCCACTCCGGCTTCGGTCATGTTTCTCAGGTTTCTCAGCAAAGCCAGATAGCCCAGCTTCTTTTCCTGCAAAAGCCGCGAGAAGGTTTCTCGCTTGTCCTTACCGGCGGAAAGCTCGGTCTCCCAAGTGTCAGGGGTTGGCAGAGAGTCATCGGCAATCTGCTTCCAGAGGCTGGCCTGGGCTTCATTCAACGGCTTGGCATGTGTCAGAAAGAGCACATCTCTCAAACGCACGCTACCGTCCCGGTTGTACTTCGCCAGTTGATAGGCATCAAACTTTCGCAAAGCACTGGCCAGGCCCAGCTTGACCTGCTTGGAGAGCGGTCGCTTGCCGTCCTTCCAGTAAAGAGCCAGAAACTCGGCCGGTTCGTCTGCCCTGACAAGTGTAGCGGCAATTGTCTTGCCGACAATTTGACCACCCCGCTTTGCCAGTTCCACCAGCAGCAAAAGCGGGACATGCCGCAAGTGATGCTCGTTCCGGGCTTCAATAGCAAGCATTGAAAGTGCTTCCGAACTCACCTTCGAAGCAAGATTCTGAATCCTGGTTGCAATCGATTCACCGTCCTCGTAGAACTCATCCTCCCACAAAAGACAACTCATTACGGACCTTCGCAGCTCCTGATAGGGTGAAAGCCAGCTGATCGCGGCAGCACCTTCAAAAGTTACCGGGGCGGGAGGCTCGAGCCCGGTGAAAGCCGCTCTTGATGCTCTTGCCTTTTGCTTCTTATCAGCGGGGCCGGTACCAACCTGCGTTGTGTTCACCGAGAACGACGCCCCGCCAGTGATCGTTGTCACCGTGCTGAATGTTTCGAACGATGGCTTCTCCCTGCGACCGCTGATCCAGTCCAGTATTTGCCTGATCGTATCCTTCCTGCTTTGAAATCTGTCGTACTTCATCATCCACCATCGCTTTCATTTCATTCATCAGTACATCAGCCGGGTAACCAGCCGGCCCCAGTGTTCTCGCAATGCTCTGCCAGTTGAGCTAACGTGCAAGGCACGTGCAGGGCTCGAACCTGCAACCCATGCGTTAATGGTCGAAGTAACCGAAGCCTTCAACACCGACTGACGTACTGACACAAAAATAGGGGAACAATCGATAACGGTTTTCTGAGTTGCAATCGAAATTGCAATCAGCCCGGCTTGTCTAGAGCCAGTTCTTGAAATTGGTAGAAGTAACCGTTCTCTTCACCACCTGCTTTTATTGACGTATATCTGCTGTTTCTATCACAACACCAAACAGGATTGCATTTCTGTAATTGACCAAAATGGAAATACAATTACCCTTTGCCAGATCGTGAAATACAATCGGCTTGGAAAATGAAATCTGAATTCTCAGGATTTTCATTTTTATGAGAACTTCTCTTGGGTATCAGGCTTGGGGCTGAATCGAATC
>JBJTRR010001171.1:0-9001 GCA_046076185.1 bacterium
CGCCCAGAATGGGAAAAACCTGTGAATCAAGCTCGTTTCGAAAGCTGAGATACTTCACTTCGGCATGAAGGTCGATCAAACCATCAGACCATTCACGCCAGAAGAACCCTTCGGGCAGGCTGCATTTCGGCTCCCAGGCCATGAGGTCGATTTCCATTCGAAATCGTTTGAAATAAGTGACCGCCACAGCCTTCTTCCCAAAACCCGCCGCGATTGAGGCAACGCCGATGTGCCATTAGCGAAATACTATAAAATTCAGGCTGGCGGGTCAATTCAGATTGACCGGACCAAATGCAATCTTCCGGTCATATTCGATCCAGACGTTCTGATCTGGTCCGTTTGTGGGCTGTTTCCAAAAAAATCGATGAAGCATCTGGCCCTGGCCAGGCTTTTTTCTGTATCTTCACAAGTGTGCGGCAACTGACTGGCCGATGGCCGAGATGGGCAGGTGATAAGCAGAAATGGCAAAAACACAGCATGTTGCGATGTGGTCAGGGCCGCGAAATATTTCAACGGCAATGATGCGATCCTGGGGCAATCGGGCCGACACTTTCGTTTGCGACGAGCCATTTTACGCTCATTACCTGAACGAAACGCGGCTTGAACACCCGGGCATGAACGAAGTGATCGCCTCGCAACCGACCGACTGGCGAGACGTCGTAAAACAGCTGACGGGGCCAATCCCGCAGGGCAAGGCAATTTTTTATCAGAAACACATGACTCATCATATGTTGTCAAATATCGGCCGGGACTGGCTTGACACGGTGACCAACGCGTTTCTGATTCGCGACCCGCGCGACATGATCATCTCTCTGGCCAAAGTTCTCAATCACGTGCGACTTGTCGATACCGGCCTGCCGCAGCAGATTGAAATTTTTGAACAGATTTCTCGGCGCAGCGGGAGTATCCCGGCAGTGGTTGATGCCCGCGATGTGCAGAATCATCCGGCGGAAGTGCTGCCGAAGCTATGCGATGCGCTTGAAGTGGACTTTGACCCGGCCATGCTAAGCTGGCCCGCCGGTCGTCGCGAAACCGACGGCATCTGGGCAAAGCACTGGTATGCCAATGTCGAGAAAACAACCTGTTTTGAGCCATACCAGAGCAAATCAGAACCAGTGCCTGAATCGCTCGGGCCAATCATGCAGGAGTGTCTTGAAATCTATAAAAGACTCTCGGACTATAGTATCAAGGCCTGATACCAATCAAACCTGATATTTTCGGCAATTTTGCAAGGTCAAACCATGCTGCAGAAATTCAATCCCAAGAACGCTGATCTTTACTACAGTGTCAATGGCCGCCTGTTTCATCGCGATGAGCCTGGCCTGAGCCCGTTTGACTCGGTGGTGCAGGGGGGCGATGCCGTTTGGGAAGGGCTTCGTCTTTACAGTGGTCGCATCTTCCGGCTCGAGGAGCATCTGCAAAGGCTGCGGCACTCGGCCCAGGCTCTGGCATTTGCTGATATTCCCAGCCGCGACAAAATTGTCGAGGAGATCCAGAAAACACTGGCGGCCAACAAAATGACCGATGGCGTGCATATCCGCCTGACTCTGACAAGGGGCGTGAAATTAACTTCAGGCATGGATCCCCGGCTGAACACGGCCGGCTCAACCCTGATCATACTTCCTGAATACAAGCCGCCGGTTTATGACAAATCAGGCCTGAAACTGGCAACGACGAGCGTCAGGCGACCGGCACCTGATGTGCTGGATCCGAAGATTCATCACAACAATCTCATTAATTCGATTCTGGCGAAGATCGAAGCGAATCTTGCCGGGGCTGACGATGCAGTGATGCTTGACAGCCGGGGCTTTGTGGCCGAGACGAATGCAACACATCTTTTTCTCGTGAAAAACGGCTGCCTGCAGACGCCGCGGACGGTGGCCTGCCCTGAGGGAATCACTCGCAGCGTGGTGCTTGAACTGGCAGCCGAACTGCGAATTCCTGCACTTGTCGAAGATCTCTCACTGGTTGATTTTTACCGGGCGGATGAAGTCTTCTGCACAGGCACCATGGGTGAACTGGCACCAGTGACGACAATAGATTCACGAAAGATTGGGCCTGGCGTGGTCGGGCCAGTCACCATTCGGCTTTCCGAAGCCTTTGCCGCGAAAGTTGCAGTGGAAGGAACTGTGGTGGTTGCCAATGCTTGACAGCACAGGCCCGACCGTAGAAAATTTTGCATGTTGGGCTGAATTCAGAACTTTCAGCAGGCCATTAAGGAAACTTGACGATGTCTATCGGCGATGATTTTGATCCATATGCCCCACCGAAGGCGGATACAAGCCCGAAAAGGCAATCCTCAGGTTTTGGGGAATCGGCAAATTTTACAGTTGGCGATGTGCTGAACCGAAGCTGGCAGATTCTGCGAAGCCAGCTTGGCCTGACCATCGGAGCCACAATACTCTATTTTGTGCTGGGGAACCTGCTGGCGTTCTTCTCAGGAGTTGTCGACGACCAAAGCTTGAAACTGATACTGTCATTGGCGAACACGATTGCCACCATCTTTTTTCAAATCGGTTTTTTCACGTTCATGCTGAATCTTGCCTCGGGCCGCGATGCCAAACTGGCCGACCTTTTCAGTGGCGGGCCACTGATTATCCCAATTTTTCTGGCATCACTGCTTTTTGGTCTGGTCATTATGGGTGCCTTGATACCTGCATTTCTTATCGGTGCCATTCTTGGCCCGATTGGAATCTTAGTGGCACTGATCTATGGCCTGATCGCCTATGTCATGATCTTCACACGCCTGATTCAGTATTATTTTCTGCTGATTGATCGGGAAGTGGGCATTGTTGAATCGCTGACGCTATCCAGCAAACTCATGAAAGGCAAAGAAATTCAGTTCATGTCGATGAGCCTGATGCTGTTGCTGATTAACCTTTGTGGCTTGTTTGCTTTGGGATTGGGGCTGATCATCACTGTGCCACTGTCATTTGTCTGCCTGGCGGTTTATTACCTCGGCATTACTGGCCAGCCGGTGGCCGACCCATTTGCCATGAACTGAAGCTCTCCCAGACATCTTATCCAAGGTCAGACCCGGCCCATGGTTGAACTTATGGCCGGGTTCTGATTATTCTTTAGGTTATCGATAATCTGGGATTCCGAACTGCTTCGACTTGAAGGGAGCGCCGAACAGATGAGACTTTGCCGATTCTTTTACGACGAATCCGAACTGATCGGTTATTACGAAGACACGCGGGTGTTCCCGATCGACCAGGTGCTTGAAGCGTACCTTGAAAATGTCGATGACAACTTTGAATTGCCGCCCGTGCTCGATATTCTTGACCTGCTGCCCCCCTATGGCGAGTGTCAGGAAGAAGCCGTAGTCGTTTATGAGTGGCTGAAAACCCTGAGCGACGAAGACCAGGCCGGTCTTGCCCTGCCGATCGACGAGGTTGAGCTGCTGACCCCCATGAACACCCCGCCCAAAATTTTGCTGCTGGCCGGAAATTATGCCGAGCACATTAAAGAGAGCGGCGGCATGGCGGTGGAACGGGCCGAGACCTTTCCCTATGTCTTCATGAAGCCTTCCAGCACGCTGAATAACCACAACGGGCCGGTGATCATTCCAATGGTCTCTCCTGACCATATTGACTGGGAATGCGAACTGGGTGTGGTCATTGGTGAAGTCTGCAAGGGTGTGACAGAAGAAGAAGCTCTTGATTATGTGGCCGGTTATACGGTTGTGAATGATATTTCTGACCGGAAATTCAAGCCGAATCCAGACCGCAAGACACGTGAACGCGACAAACACTTTGACTGGCTGCATGGCAAATGGCACGACACCTTCCTGCCAGTTGGCCCCTGCATTCTCTCGGCCGACGGCATCGATCCTTCAAAGTTTCATCTGACTCTCAAAGTCAATGGCGAAACGAAGCAGGACTGCGGCGCGGATAAAATGATTTTTCCGGTTGCGGCGATTGTATCGTTTATTTCGCAGTGGATCACACTGGAGCCTGGCGACCTGATTGCCACAGGCACGCCTTCAGGCGTTGGGAATGCTTCGGGCACTTATCTCAAGCACGGCGACCAGCTTGAGGCAAGCATCAGCGGCATTGGCCTGCTGGCCAACCCAGTGGTTTCCGAGTCGGAATGGCTGGCTGGTGAGGCCATGGCCGACGAATTTGACGATGAGATTGACGACGACGATGAAATTTTTGATGACGAAGATGAGGATCGTTCGTGAGTTACGAGCGGTCTCGCTGGCGATTGTTGGAAAGTGTCGCTTTGATATGGTATTTTCTAGCGGATTGATACCGGGGCGCATCACCAGAGAAAAGACGCACAGCACCCTCAGCCTGGCAAAGTGAAATGAAGCCTATTCGCAAGTTGTTGGTGGCCAATCGCGGCGAGATTGCCATCCGTGTGTGTCGTTCGGCCCACGAGCTGGGCATTCGCACGGTGGCGATTTATTCTCACGAAGACAGGTTCAGCCTGCACCGGACCAAGGCCGATGAAACCTATCAGGTGGGTCAGCAGGGCGAGCCGATCCGCAGTTACCTGAACATCAATGCCATTGTGCGGCTGGCATTTGAAAACGGGGTTGATGCCATTCACCCCGGCTATGGTTTTCTTTCAGAAAATGCCATGTTTGCCAGGGCCTGTGCCGAAGCAGGTATTACGTTTGTCGGCCCGACTCCTGAAACGCTTGATTCACTAGGCGACAAAGTGGCGGCCCGGAAGCTGGCCCAGCTTGCCGGCGTGCCGGTGCTGGGTGGCACAGCGACACCTGTGGAACCCGGCCCTGAGGCCCATGCTCTTGCTGAAAAACTGGGTTATCCGGTGATTGTCAAAGCCTCAATGGGCGGTGGCGGCCGCGGCATGCGCGTGGTGGAACGGGCTGAGGAGCTTGACTCTTTGCTTGACCAGGCTCGACGCGAGGCCCAGACCGCATTTGGCTGCCCTGATGCTTTTCTTGAAAAATTTATTCGTCGGGCCAAGCACATTGAAGTGCAACTGCTGGGCGATACGCACGGCAATCTTGTGCATTTGTTTGAACGCGACTGCTCGGTGCAGAGACGCCACCAGAAGGTCATTGAAATTGCACCGGCGGTGAACCTTGACCCAGCCCTGCGTAAGGCGATTTGCGAGGCTTCGATCGCGATTGGGCGGGCGGCGAATTATCAGAATGCCGGCACTGTTGAATTTCTGGTTGATGTCGATGCCGGTAAATTCTATTTTATTGAAGTCAATCCGCGGATTCAGGTTGAGCATACCGTTACCGAAATTGTCACCAATATTGACCTTGTGAAAAGTCAGATACTGGTGGCTCAGGGTGCACGGCTGGATGACCCCGAGATTGGGATCTCAGGGCAGGAATCTATTGTCACGCAGGGCTTTGCGTTTCAATGCCGAGTAACGACCGAAGACCCGCAGAATAAATTTACGCCTGACTATGGCCGGATCACGGCATATCGCTCATCCGGCGGTTTAGGTATCAGGCTTGACGGCGGCACAGCCTCGGCCGGATCGATTGTCACACCCTACTACGATAGTCTGCTGGTGAAAGTTTCAGCCAGTGGCAGACGGTTTATTGATGCCGTCCGGCGAATGGAGCGGGCTCTTGAGGAATTTCGTGTCAGGGGCGTGAAGACCAATGTGCCATTCCTGCTGAATGTCATTCGCACTCAGACATTTCTGGATGGCAACTGTACGACCCGGTTTATTGACGAAACGCCCGACCTGTTCAAATTTGCGGTTCGGCAGGACAGGGCCACCAAGCTGCTTTCGTATATGGCCGACGTTGTGGTGAACGGCTTTGCAGGCGTGCCGAGGGCGACCGCCGAAACACCACGCTTTGAACCGACCATACCGGCACATGATCACTCGGTTTCGCCACCCGCCGGAACCCGGCAGAAACTGCTTGAGCTTGGGCCAGAAGCGTTTTCGAAATGGATTCGCGAACAAAAGCCGCTGCTTTTGACCGATACGACATTTCGAGATGCGCACCAGTCGTTGTTGGCCACACGTCTCCGCACACGCGACATGCTTCGCATTGCCGGTGCCTATGCCCGCATGGTGCCTAACCTCTTTTCGCTGGAAATGTGGGGCGGCGCGACATTCGACACAAGCATGAGGTTTTTGAAAGAAGACCCGTGGGATCGCCTGGCGCAGATGCGTGAAGCGGTGCCCAACCTGCTCTTCCAGATGCTGTTGCGTGGCTCAAACTGTGTCGGCTATACGAGTTATCCTGACAATCTGATCAAGAAATTCGTACACGAGTCGACGGCCGCTGGCATTGACATTTTCCGCGTATTTGATGCGTTGAACTGGATTCCTTCCATGCAGGTGGCGCTCGAAGCCGCCCGCGAAGCCGGAGCAATCGCCGAAGCAACCATTTGCTACACGGGCGACATTTTAAACCCAAAACGCGACAAATACAGCCTGGAATATTATGTAAATCTGGCCATAGAGCTTGAAAAGCTGGGCGCGAACATAATTGCCGTAAAGGATATGGCAGGCCTGTGCAAGCCTTATGCCGCCGAGAAGCTGGTGAAAACCCTGAGGCAGGAAATTGGTCTGCCGATTCACTTCCACACGCATGACATTGGCGGGGCCCAGGCCGCAAGCTTGCTAAAGGCTTCGGAAGTGGGACTTGATATTGCCGACGCAGCCTGTGCCAGCATGGCCTGTATCATGAGCCAGCCAAGCCTGAATGCCATGGTCGAGGCCCTGAGATTTACCGAGCGGGAATCGGGCATTGAGCCTGAAGCCCTGCTTGAAATCAACCGCTACTGGGAAGCCGTACGGCAGCTTTATTCGCCATTTGAAACGGGTCTGAAGGCCCCATCGGCTGAAGTTTATGCCTATGAAATGCCGGGCGGGCAATACACCAATCTTTACCAGCAGGCCAAGGCACTGGGGCTTGGTGGGCAATGGCCGCAGGTTTGCCGTATGTATGCGGAAGTGAACATGCTTTTTGGCGACATTGTGAAAGTCACACCAACGTCGAAAGTCGTTGGTGACATGGCACTTTTCATGGTGGCCAACAACCTGACACCTGCCGATTGCCTTGATACATCACGGGAACTGGCCTTCCCGGAAAGTGTTGTTGAACTTTTCGAAGGCCGCCTGGGGCAGCCGCCCGGCGGTTTCCCTCCCGCTCTTCAGGCCCGGGTTCTCAAGGGCAGAAAAGCCTTTACCGAAAGACCCGGCGTGAACCTGCCGGCTGCCGACATTCTGGCCGCCCGAACCAAAGCGACCGAGCAGCTTGCCCGGCCGGCGAGTGATCGCGACGCACTGAGCTCGCTGATTTATCCGAAAGTTTTTGCTGATCTGGCCAGCCATCAGCGACAATTTTCCGACACCAGCGTGCTTCCGACACCCGTCTTTTTCTATGGGCCGGAAATCGGCGTTGAAACGCCTATCGAAATCGAAACCGGCAAAACTCTGATCGTGAAGCTGCTGACGGTGGGCGACGCTCATCCGCAGGAAGGCACTCGAACGGTCTTTTTTGAACTCAATGGCCAGCCACGGGAAGTGGTCGTCACGGATCATTCGCTGGTCGGCTCGGTGCGCGAAACGGTGAAAGCTGATCCCGCCGACCCAGCCCAGGTTGGCAGCCCATTGCCCGGCCTTGTGGTGAGTGTGGGTGTGCAGGTGGGCGATGCAGTGCGAAAAGGCCAGAAACTGCTATCGATTGAAGCCATGAAAATGGAAACAACGATTTATGCCGAGCGCCCGGGACGCGTGTCAGAAGTGATCACCAAAGTCGGCCATCAGGTGCAGACAGGCGAATTGCTGCTGAAAATTACACCTGAAGCCTGATTTTGCCAGCAACAAAGGCCGATATGGTCATGCCGCCTGACTGGGTCAAACGTCACGATCATTTTACGGAAATCGGATCGACCTCCACACACCTTGCCCAACTTTGGCGAAGTGGAGAAATCAGCTGGGCCGAGACACCTATTGTCATCTCGGCCGATCGTCAGACCTCAGGCCGGGGCCGGGGCGAAAACCGCTGGTTTTCTGACCAGAAAAGCCTGACTTTCACCCTTGGCATCAGGCCTGAAAGCTATGGGCTTGCACTGGCCGATGTGATCCCCGTGGGGTTGCTTTCAGCGTGCTGCATGATTGAATCCATGGTAGCACTGTGGCCTTCGCTGGGCGGCCAAATCGGCATTCGATGGCCAAACGATATTGAATGTGACCATGGCAAAATCGGCGGAGTGTTGCCTGAGTGTATTATTCAGGATGAACGCGGCATGCTGCTTCTGGTGGGTATTGGGGTCAATGTCGGCACCGACCTGAGCCAGAGCCCGGCTGATGCCAGGCTGATTGGCTGTTCCATACCATCACTGATTGACCAGGCTGATGTCGGGGAATGCAAGCCGACCTTGCTGCTGGATGATTTTCTGTCCCGATTTCCCGTGCATCTGAAGCATCTGGCCAACCCGGCAAGCCAGTGGGTAACTGAAGCCCTGAAATATGATCGTCTGAATGGCCAGCGCATCGAGGCCAGGCAGGGCATGCAATCCATCAGTGGTATTGCACTGGGGTGGGATGAAACCGGCCACCTGCTGGTCAGGACGGATCATCACTCGCTTGAAAAAATAAGCTCAGGGCAAATTTTGCGGAATTTGCCGCCAACTTATTAACGGAATTTGTCACACTTCGTGTGTTGAACCATATTCAGGCAATATGACTGTATTTTTAACATATTGCTGTAGGGTCGGAGCAATGGCATCCATGGCTTCGGGTTCGCCATGCACCAGGAAGGCCGACTCGATGCCGCCACCGGTCTCGCCAAACCACCAGGCCAGATCATCGGCATCGGCATGGCCTGAGAAGCCTTCCAGAACAAACACCGGACAATTGACATAGACATTGCGGTCAAGGATGGTTAAATCCTTATGCCCATCAACCAGTTGTCGGCCAAGGGTTCCTTCGGCCTGATAGCTCACAATCACCACGGCATTGTTGTGGTCTTCGACATTATGCAGAAGATGGTGCCGCACACGGCCTGCGTCACACATGCCGGCACTGGCAATGATCACGGCAG
>JBJTRR010001172.1:0-3965 GCA_046076185.1 bacterium
GATCAAGCCTGACGCCAACCCGGGCACTTACAACCTGCGGCTTCGTACGGCTACCGGCGTCAGCGAGCTGCGCAGCTTCAGCGTGGGGCTTTATCCCGAGACGTCTGAGAAAGAGCCGAATAACGACTTCGCCAACCCTCAGCCCGTGCCTCTGGGCAGCGTGATTAACGGCGTGGCTGAAAATGAAGACGTTGATTATTTCGTCTTCGAGGCCAAAAAGGGCCAGCGAGTAACGGCTGAAGTGGAAGGCATTCGCATGGGCATCGCCCACTTCGACCCCTATGTCTCGATTATGAACACCAAGCGATTTGACCTGGTGACCAGCGACGATGCCGCCCTTGTGTGGCAGGACGGGTTTGTGAACCTGACCGTTCCTGAAGACGGCAAATACATTGTTCAGGTGCGTGAATCAGCCTATGCCGGCAACGGCGGCTGCCTCTATCGCCTGCATCTGGGCACGTTTCCCAGAGCTTCGACAATCATTCCCGCCGGCGGCAAGCTGGGCGAAAAGGTACAGGTCACCTGGCAGGGCGACCCTAAAAGCCCGCTCAAGCGGGAAATTCAGCTACCAGCCGATATGTCTGCCCTTTTTGGCGTATTCGCCGCCGATACCGATGGCCAGTCGCCTTTTCCCAACATTTTCCGCCTGAGCCGCTGGGGCAATGTCAACGAAGCCGAGCCGAATAACGACCACAACACGGCCACTCCGTTTGAAGCCCCGCTGGCCCTGAACGGCGTGATTGAAAAGCCTGGCGATGTGGATCACTTCACGTTCAAAGCCAAAAAAGGCCAGACCTACGACGTCTCGGCCTATGCCCGCCGCATCCGTTCGCCGCTCGACCCTATTCTTTACATCGGTAAGAAGGGTGGTGGGGCACTGGTTGGTAACGACGACGCCGCCGGGCCCGACTCGGGCTTCCGCTTCACCGCCCCTGACGATGGCGATTATGTTGTCTGGCTGGTTGATCATCTGGGCAAGGGCGGCCCCGACTATTTCTACCGGGTGGAACTGATACCGGTTGAGCCGCGGCTTTCACTGAACCTGCAGAGCGAAGAGCTGCCGCGTGGCACCGGCAGCGTATCGGTGGCCGTGCCGAAGGGTGGCCGCCAGGCGATGCTGGTTTATGCCGGGCGTGAAAACTGGGGCGGCGACCTGAAGATCGCTCCCGAGAATCTGCCGCCGGGCGTGACGGTTGAAAACGACATCATGCCCAACAGTCAGGCCGTGGTGCCAGTGCTTTTCAAGGCTGATGCCGCAGCGGCGAACGCTTCGCGACTGGCGAAATTCACCGGTCAGCCGGCCGACCCGAATGTGAAGCTGGCCAGCCAGCAGTTCACGCACACAACGGTGATGGTTCATGGCCAGAACCTTGTGAATTTCTGGTCGCAGACACATGACCGCATGGTGGTGGCCGTGACTGACCCGGCCCCGTTTGAAATTGAGGTGGTCGAGCCCAAGGTGCCGCTGGTGCATAATGGCTCGATGAACCTGAAGGTCGTGGCCAAGCGTAAGGAAGGCTTCACGGCTCCGATTTCGGTCTCATTCCCCTGGCTGCCGCCGGGCATTGGGGCCTCAGGCGGCGTATCGATCCCCGAGAAGCAGAATGAGGCGATCATCCCGATGAACGCCAATGGCGGGGCCGAACTTCGCACCTGGAAGCTGGTTGTCAACGGCACAGCCAACACGGCCACCGGCCCGCTGATGGTGTCGTCGCAGCTCTTTAACCTGCGGATCAGCCCGCCGTATCTGGGCCTGGCGTTCCAGGCGGCCAGTGTTGAGCAGGGCAATGGTGTGCCCTTCGTGGTGAAGGTCAACAAGTCGATCGACTGGGACGGCGACGCCACCGTGACACTCATCGGCCTGCCGAACAAGGTCACCACCGAAGTGCTGAAGATCAAAAAAGAGACGCCCGAGATGCTCTTTAACCTGGCAACCGACAAAGTCTCGCCGGCCGGCAACCACAAGAACCTGTTCTGCCAGGTGGTGATCATGGCCAATGGCGAGCCGATTACGCACAATATTGGCTCGGGCGAGCTTCGCATCGACGTGCCAATTCCGCCCAAGGTGGCCCCGGCCGCTGCACCCAAACCTGCCGTTGCTGCTGCCCCCAAGCCAGCCGCTGCCACCGCACCACCCAAGCCCCTGAGCCGCCTTGAAAAGCTGCGGCTTGATGCCAAAGAGCGAGCCGAAGCCGCCGCCAAGGGTGGCGAACAGGCCGCACCGGCCCAGAAGACGGGAGCCTCAAAATGAGCGGACTGACTGCAACAGAAGCCAAGTTTATACCTGATTTTCGCCACCGGAGCCTGCGGACAATGATCCGACCCCTCTTTTTCCTGCCGATTGGCCTTCTGCTGGCCTCGCTTGTGCCCACAGCCACAGCCGCTGATGCCGCCTTGAAGGAACTGATCGTTTTTCCGGCCCAGATCAGCCTGACCAGCCAGCAGGATCGCCAGTCGATGGTGATTCAGGCCGTGCTTGATAACGGCCTGACGGAAGATGTCACTCTGAAAGCCGCCCTGAAGCTGGAAAACCCGGCCTTGGTGAAGGTGGATAAAGCCATTTTCTGGCCGGTGGCTGATGGCGAGACCAAGCTGACGGTTGAATTTGGCGGCAAGTCGGTTGTGGTGCCCGTGAAGGTTGCCGCAGCCAAAACCGTGTCGCCAATCTCGTTCCGTATGGATGTCATGCCGGTCTTCATGAAGGCCAATTGCAACACCGGCAGTTGCCATGGGGCTGCCCGTGGTAAGGATGGCTTTCGCCTGAGCCTCTTCGGGTTTGATGCCGAAGGCGACCACCACAGGCTGACCCGCGAAATGCCCGGCCGTCGCCTGAATCAGGCTGTGCCGGCTGAATCGACAATGATCGAAAAGGCCGTGGGGGCCGTGCAGCACACGGGCGGCAAGCGGATTGAGCCAGGCAGCGAGATGTATCAGACGCTGATCCGCTGGATTGAAGCCGGCTCGCCCAACGACGACGTGGCCAAGCTGCCCAAGCTGGTTGATGTGCAGATTGCCCCGAAGCAGGGCGTGCTTGACGGCAAGGGCACGAGCCAGCGGGTTTCGGTCATTGCCAAATACTCTGACGGAACCGACCGCGACGTAACCAGCCTTTCGGTCTTCCTGACCAACAACGAAAACACGGCCGCTGTCTCGCAGGATGGCATAGTCACCGCCGGCGACCGTGGCGAAGCTTTTGTCATGGCCCGGTTTGAGACCTTCACCGTGGGCTCGCAGTTCCTGGTTCTGCCCAAGGGGCTGAATTTTGACTACCCGGCCGAGCCTGAAGCCAACTACATTGACACACTGGTGGCCAACAAGCTGAAGAAGCTGCGGATGTCGCCATCGACCGTGGCCGACGACCAGACCTTCATCCGCCGCGTCTATCTTGATGTGATCGGCGTGACACCGACCGTGCAGGAATCGACAGCGTTCCTGGCCTCGACCGACCCGGCCAAACGGGCCAAAGTGATTGACGAACTGCTTGGCCGCAAAGAGTTTACAGAACTTTGGGTGAACAAGTGGGCCGAGATGCTTCAGATTCGTTCGAGCCAGCAGGTCAGTTACAAATCGATGTTCCTCTACTTTAACTGGCTGACCGACCGCATCTCAAAGAACGTGCCGATGGACAAAATGGTGCAGGAACTGCTGGGGGCCAATGGTGGCACCTTCAAGAACCCGCCCACCAATTTCTATCAGCAAACCACTGACCAGCTTGTGCTTACGGAAAACGTGGCCCAGGTTTTCATGGGCATGCGCATTCAGTGTGCCCAGTGCCACAACCACCCCTTCGACCGCTGGACTCAGGACGACTACTACGGCTTTGTGGCCTTCTTCAGCCAGATTGGCCGCAAGGGCACTGACGACTACCGCGAGACCGTCGTGTTTAACTCGGGTGGCGGCGAAACGCGACACCCCGTTGGCGGGCGGGTCATGCCGCCCAAGTTTCTGGGCGACGAGGCCCCCGA
>JBJTRR010001173.1:0-3052 GCA_046076185.1 bacterium
ATCAATTCAAGGCGAAGTTCTATCATTACAGAAAGAGAGGGCATTTCGTTTAGAGGATGTCTAACTGTAGTACTAAGCAATTTAAAAATGATCGAACAGGTGGGTTTCTCCCACACTACGAAATACACTGCAAAAACGGGATCGGCAGAAATAGCTCAGGCCCTTTTCAATTTTCTTTAAGGGCCAAGGGCCCGGGTCAGTCCAGCGATGGTCGAAGGCCATCGTAATCGGAAACCGGATCATTCCAACACACCTACCCCGGCCCAACGGACAAAGCGAAATTCAAGCCAGACAATCCTGTCGGGCCTCAGGGCCGAATGGCATGAGGCTCGGCAGGAGATGAGGCCATCACACAAACTCGCTCAGTCATGCCACAACTGCCGCGTAAACTTTGCCTTTTTGCACGAGCTAATCCACATCGTCGCGGTCGGCGTGCACTTTCACTTCTTTGAGCAGTTGTACGGTTTCGGCTTTATAGCAGGGTTCGCCCGGGTCATCCACGGGAATCACCATTTCAACATACACGGCAACGACGTAATTCTTGCTTTGAACAAGTTTTGTACGCTTGATACGCTCTCCGGGTATTCTCATGACGCACCTGTAGGCAAAAGCTCTGGTGCTTCGATCGCTGGGTTTGGCCGAGCATCAAGTTGCTCGCGAAGCCACTCCCCATCGAGAAGCCTATTGACCGCTTGCCGTTTCATGATACGTCTTCCTTCGAGTCGCTCGGAAGCGTGAAGTCCGACTACATATTTCTGTTCACGAACCAGTTCTCTGATCGTTTCGCTCAGACTTCTGATGGCCATCTGGTTTGACGGAACGTCACTGATTGATCAACGGACGATTATTAACAAGACCTGGATCGCTTGAGGTCTCCTTGCGATCTCAAAATTGTTCAGTTGCTTCAGTGAAAACACCCGAGAATGCCTTTGGTCAGCGACTCGCAGTTTGCAACTCCAAAGGCAGCACTTCTGTCCGCGAAGGCCGACATGTCGGTTGCGACCATGCCAACTGACGTGAAGTGCGTTTTGAAGATGCGTGACTCTGTCCGGCCTGGCCGACGGCATCCGGGCCGACCAGAACGGCAACGTCCGGGCCAGCGCCGGTTGGGTGGGCGACGGCTACGACGGCGTGCACTGCTTCGCCCCCGACGGCAGCCGCATCGGCGTGATCCTGCTGCCGGAAATCTGCTCAAACGTCGCCTTCGGCGGCCGCAAGCGGAACGTGCTCTTCACGACGGCCATCACATTGGTTGATGCGGTTTATATTGAGGCGATTGGGGCGGGGTGATGTGTGGAATGGTGCTTTCACGGATTGGATTGGACGCAAGCCTGTGACTTTGAGCCGGGCTTTTTTGGGGTCTGGAGAGCTTGGCAAGTACGGAAACCGCGGTGCATCAGCTGTGTCTTGTGATGATGATAATTTTAGAAAAAAAGTAACCGTTCAGTCTAATTTCAGGCACTGATTTTGCCTGTTGAACTGAATTTGACGATAAGACTTGATAGATTCGTAAAGATACTCCAGCACGTTCTGATTTCTCAGTTTTAACGTCGTCACTACACTCAGCAACCGTTCAACAAACTGTCCTCCCAACAAACTTTGATGCCCGTAACTGCACTTCCGCCATATCACCGCACCACGCACTGTTCGCTCTGCGTAATTGTTCGTCGGCTCTACCCCTGAGGTCCGACTGAATTTCCAAAGAGCTGGATAAACCGACAACAATTTGCGGCAAAATGTTCTTGTTTTCTTGTCCGAAGATTCACTCCCCGATTTAAGTTCCCGTTGAAACTCCGATGCTATCAGGTCTATCCGTTTTTTGAGAACCGATCGGTCGATTTTGCCTTCCCTGAATTCGTTCCAGTCGGCAAACACGCAGGAATGAACTTCCAGTCCAGTCTCGCCTATTTTTCTCGCCTCTCCGCCACGCTCAAAGTGCTTTTGGAAATCACGCCCCAAATGCGACCAGCAGAGTTGTCGTTGATCCAGGGGCAGACGATTGTAAGCACTCCAGCGATCGCTTGACAGCGTCCCATGAATCTTTTTGCCCAGCAAAGCTGTCAGGCCGGCAAAACCGCGACTGGCATGGATTCGAAAACCAGCCGCCTGCTTGCAGGCACCAACCCATAGCCATCGGCGATCGCCACGCATGAACCAGCCTGTTTCATCGATGTTTTTGGCATCGTCCGCCCGTACTTCGGCAAGAATGTTGTTGTAGGAGTCAGCAAGGGCTTTTGTCGTCTGTGCTTCAAGGTGCACAATCGTGCCAAGCGAAACCGGCACGCCAAAGACCCTTTCCAGAATTTCTTTGACCGATCGGCGACTGAGGTGATACGCACCGCTGAGGCATGACATGGCAGCGGCCAGACGAGGGCCAATGGTGTGCGACAGAACCTGTGGCGGAATTTTGGCTTGGTTGAGTTTGCCGCAACACGGGCACAAGCGGCTGTGGGCTCGATGTTCGGTGATGACAACAGGCATGGGTGGCAGTTCGGCAATCTGATGACGCCGTGGCTCAGGATTGCTGGAATCGCTTTCAGTGGCCAGCGGAGAATGGCATTCCGAACATATTTCGGGGATATATTCGACGACTTCGTTGACTCTTTCGGGTGGAAATTGCAGACGATGATGACCGCGATGGCCCGGCTGCCCGCCCTGCTTTCGCCCGGTGGGCTTACGAGGAAGCCGTTTTGGGGCACCAAGCGGATTTGCGGATGGTGGAATCGAGGAGTTCGACGAGTTACGATTCAGGCGTTGCTGAAGCTCAAGAATGACGACTTTTAACTCTTCGATTTCTTTTCGAAGCTTTATGCAATCAGAGCAAATTATTGTTGGATAATCGACTTGTTCATTCATAACCAAGAACTTAATCAAAACGCAAAATTAGACCAGATCAAATCAGGTCAATATCAAAAAGAGGACTGAACGGTTACTGAAAATCGAAGTGAAGGGCTATCGCCAAAATTACCATGGAAACGGTTTCGTAATTTCACTTACAGATTTGCACGGGCTCGTCTGAATAAACTGGCTTTATTAATCGGTTTTATTGGTG
>JBJTRR010001174.1:0-6400 GCA_046076185.1 bacterium
TTACGGCGATTTGCCATTCGATCTCCTCAGTTTGCCTGTATTTCTGATGATATTGCGGCTGAATGGCTGTCGCTTGGTGTGCCTGAGTCCAAAATCATCAAGGTGTGCAGCGGTGTTGATGTGAATCAATTTCGACCGGCAGATTGTTCCCCTATGGCCGATTCCAAGTCGTTTCAGGCCGTTTTTACAGGTCGTCTGCACGATCAGAAACAAGTTGATGTATTGATAAAAGCATGGCCTTCGGTGCTGAAACGGGTGAAGGCCAGGCTTGTCATCGCCGGCGATGGGCCCTTAAAAAATGAGCTCGTTCAATTGAGAGATTCGCTCTCTCTTTCTGAAAATGAAATTGAGTTCATGGGCCGAGTGGCAAATACGGAGGAATTACTCAGAGAAAGCGACCTATTCGTTTTACCCAGCCGTGCTGAGGGCATGAGCAACAGCCTGCTTGAAGCCATGGCCACCGGCCTGCCCTGCATTGTTTCAAATATCGGAGGAAACACGGATCTGATCGATCACGAACATTCGGGTTTCCTCGTACGGTCTTCTGATCCGGAACTCTGGTCAGACGCTCTGCTTTCCGCCTACAGAAATCCTGAGGCTGCTCGTCGATGGGGCCATCAGGCACGCCAGAAAGTTGTCAGAGATTTTTCTATCGAATCTGTGGTTGATCGCAACCTTGTGATTTACCGACGCCTGTTGAATCAGGCATAGCCATTGCCGAACATTTTGTATTTCATGTTGCCGTTTGTTAACCAATGCAATCCAGCATTTTCTAATAATCAGAAGAGATCGAAATCCTTCGACAAAGTAAATGAAGTGTATCGTTACGAAATGAGCATTCAGACAGTTCGGCCAGACGAAATCTACTTGAAAAAACAGTTTGTTTGTGTTAAACATTGACTATCAGCCAATGCTCGTTTCTGATCTTTAAGAGCGAGAACCCGCGGCGGAGCGAAAAAAAATGACACACAACAGATTCCCGCAGGGCCCAGGCCGGCATAAATTTGAGCACGACCATGCATTTACGGATTGGTATGGCAAGCAGCCGGAAGGCCTGGTGGTGGCGTCGCGGCGGAATTTTCTCAAGGCGGGTCTGGCAGGTGTCGGCGGTCTTTCACTTCCGCAACTGCTCGAAGCCCGTGAAAATTCGGTGGCAAAAAACCGTCGCAAAAGCTGCATTTTGCTATGGATGACGGGTGGCCCGAGCCAGATTGACACGTGGGACCCCAAGCCAGACCGGCCATTGCAGAATCGCGGGCCATTTGGCGTCATCAGCACCCGGCTGCCAGGGGTGCAGGTTTGTGAGCATTTGCCGAAAATGGCCGGAATGCTCGACAAATTCACACTGATTCGCTCGGTTGATGCCCGCTTCTCAAATCACGAACCAAATAAGGTATTTCAGACAGGTAACAAGCTGGCCGAGGCCCGCACGAACCCGGAAGCAGAACGCTATCCGGCGATTGCCTCAGTCGTGGCAAAGCACCACGGGGCGAATGACCCATCGATGCCGGCTTATGTCGCATTCATGACAAGCCGTTCACACATCGCATTTTCCGGCTATCTGGGCAGCCACTACGACCCGTTTATCGCCCAGCGGGGTGCGAAACTGCCTGTTTATACAAACGTAGGCGTTGACACAGGCCGGCTTTCGGGTGGCGATGTTTTTGATCTGCCTGGTGGTCTTGATCATGGCCGGATGAACGGCCGAACAAGGCTGAGAGATCAGATTGCTGATCTCAGGCGGGGCCTTGACCCACTGCTGGAAAAATCTGACGGGCTTGATATTTACACTCGTCAGGCAATGGATATGCTCACCGGAAGGTCGGCCAGAGACGCCTTTGACATCAGCCTTGAGCCCGAAGCAAACCGGCAGCGATACGGAAATCATCTATGGCAGCAGCAGACCCTTCTTGCCCGCAGGCTTGTGGAATCAGGCGTGTCATTCGTGACACTTGACCTGTCTTACCACACAGCCAGTGGAACCTGGGATAACCACGGCGACAATATTCCGCCCTATGGCGGGATCAGCAAGGGGCTGAAGCCGCTTTTACCGCTTTTTGACCATCTGGTTACCACGCTTGTCAACGATCTTGAAGAGCGGGGCCTGCTTGACGATTGCCTTGTGATCTGCATGGGCGAATTTGGGCGTACACCTGTCATGGGCACTCAGGGTTCAACCGACGGCCGAAATCACTGGACAAATGTAATGTCGATGGCACTTGCCGGCGGTGGCCTGCGCCACGGCCTGGTGATTGGTGCTTCGGATGCCCAGGGCGGCTATGTTAAAGACCGGCCTGTGACACCGGCCGATCTCGCTGCAACGATTTACCAGCATTTTGGCGTGCCGCTTGACACAACCTATATTGACGGTGGCCAGCGACCCGTTTATGTTGTGCAGGAAGGTGGCGAACCAATCCACGAACTCTTCTGATTTTTGTCAGATTCTGATTTCGCCCCTGCTTGTGAGAATTCCATTCAGCGGGAGCATCAGAACGGATGGGCAGTTCTTCAAAATTTCAGGGCCAGACGATACTCATCACCGGGGCCTCAAGCGGCCTTGGTGAAGAATTTGCCCGGCAACTGGTCGCCATGGGTGCCCGGGTCGGGCTGGTAGCCAGGCGGGCAGAACTGATGGAAAAGCTGGCTGGCGAATTGAATTGCCAGGGCGATAGGGTGGTGGCCGCTGTGGCTGATGTCAGCGACAGAGAGAGCCTGAAATCGGCCGTGGCCGAATTGGCCAGACGCCTTAGAATTAATGTTTTTGACCGGGTGCTTCTGAATGCCGGAGTCGGTATTACATTTAAGGCCAAGGAATTCAGCGCAGCCAGACTGGAAGAAGTGACACGTGTCAATTATCTGGGGGCTGCGAACACCATTGAAGCTGTGCTGCCGGGAATGATTGCAGCCAGGGCCGGGCATATTGTGGGTGTCAGCAGCCTTTCGGCCAGGCGGGGTCTGCCAGTGGGTTTTGCCTATGGTGCCTCGAAAGCAGCGATGACAACCATGCTGGAAGGTATGCGGGTCGAACTGAAACCTCTTGGAATTGCCGTCACGGTGATTCATCCCGGCTTTATTCGAACTCCAATGACTTCGAATCAGGAAACGCCCCAGCCAGGTTTACTTGACCCTGAAGTGGCAGTGCGAGGTATGCTTCAGGCGATCGCCTCACGAAAAAAACAATACAACTTCCCGTTTTCCACGACATTTCTGACTGGGGCACTCAGGCGAATGCCAGTCGCATTATCCGATTTTCTGGTTGAAAAAGTCGTTCTGAAGTCGATTGAAGACGCAGAACGAAAAGGAAAAGAGAGATGACAGTAGCCACAGTTATTGAATGATAATTGTCTTGGGCACACCCTTGAATGCCTGCTTGAATTCACCGACAATTCCTGCCGGAATGCCGATAAATGTGGCCCTTGCCCCTTTCACAACAACATTACCATCACTGGTGCTGTAGTATTCGCCAGGTTTATAGAGAAACGGGTGCCGATCAACAAACCCGGTACGAGGGGCAGGCTTATTTACAATAATTGAGCCAGGGGCAGATTCAGCACCAATGGTCGAACCGCCTTCGATGATGGGGCGATTATTGACCTGAAGGGCTTTATTCTTGGCACAACCTGAACCAGCGAGAATACAGGCCGAGACGATCAACTGGAAAATGATATTTCGGGCCACTTTTTCCGAGATCATGACTCCATCCTCCGTCTCGTGATCGATATTCCATCAATATTGATATCGTCGCCTCAGAATCAACCAAGCGGGCTAATTGCTAAAAAATACTATTTAAAATTCGGTTAATAACGAAGAAAGTACTTGATCCAAAAAGGGCTTAACGAAGGATAGAAAGGGTTGAACCCAAATGGTCGATTACTTCTGTTTTAACGTATTTATCGGCAACATTATTGCTGACGTATCAACTTGAAAGAGGGTGAATTTGTTGGCCGACCTGCATTTTTCTGGACATTCAGAGACGACGCGGCAGACACTGGCAGCCGACGATTTGTGCTGGAAAGTGGTGCGAATAAGCCTGGTGAAGAAGCGAAAGCCTGAAAGATGTCGGGAACGCCGGGGTGAATCTCTTCAAGCCCGAATTCAAGAAGCATGGCAGAACTGATACGAGTATCAGGGCCGATGAGAATAACGAGTCGCTGAGCAGGTTTCTGCTGCCTTAAAAGATCGAGTGTGGGCAGATCATCCTGATTGACGGCAGGCAGTGCCGTTTGCAGAATAAATCTGAGCCTGCCGGCAGGATCAACCCCGATTGGTATTTGAGCCAGGCTGGCTGATGGAGCACGTTTTGGCGTTGCCTGTTCAAGTGGCATTCGGGAAAGGCTGACCGGAGAAATGGCTCCAACGACATACAGACGCTCAATCGTTTGACGACTGTTTGATTTGACAATAGCCTGCCGCAGGTCAAGAAGTTGGCTGGTTATTTCATGGCGGCTGCTTATTTCCTGAATTCCCAGAATGGTATGGATGACTGCAAATATGCCAAGATTAGCGGCCAGCAAAAGTCGTGATCGCCTGTCGCGAACGGCAGCCCATCGGGCCAGAATTCGACCACTCAGCCAAAGCACAAGCATAAAAAGGGCTACGCTGAGAACGGCGGCCAGGGCTGGGTTGATTTCAAACCGGCCAGGCAAAGTTTCCTGTATCTGGCGAACATAGCGGCGAAAGCTGGGCGATAGCTTCCAGACGAGGCAGAAAAATGTCAGAGGAGTGACCCAGACCAGAATCCTGGCCGAAATATTTCGCTGGTTTAACTCGCGCACGGCATGGCCGGCCAAAAGTGAAAGTGGTGCTGTAATCAGCAACCCGAGAGTATTTTGAGGGCCAAGTGGCCAGTAAACCGAAAGGGCCAGCATAAGCAGAGCCCAGATCGACCAGAGCAGAAGCCCGTTTCGCGTTTTTTCGTTCTCAACGGCAATGCGTTCCGAGAGCCATACAGGTTTTGTCAAATAACTGTCATCAATGGAAAGTGAGGCGGAATCCTGCACATTTCTACGAATCGTGCGTAATGCAATGAAAAGGGCCAGCACAAGGAAGACCGGTATTGTCTCAACCAACTGTCCGAAAGGGCCGCGATTGGAATGGCCCAGTGGGCGAGTGGGCTCAACCTGGGCAAGCCAGAAATAACTTTGGTGAACCAGAGTCATCCAGACATGCCAGGGCGCGGCAATAACCAGTGCCACTGAAACGGCAACCAGGCCATAAAACAGACCGGGCACAAGCCGCCATGCTTCATACCAGTGGCGGGCCCGTTCAACAGGTGTTTCACCCACATTCAAGGCAAGCTGGTGCATCCCAATGATCGGCAGAATGGCCAGACCGATGAGCCCGACACTCATCAGGCACAGGCCGATACAGGCACCACACCCCATGGCATAGAGAATTCGGCCACGGATTCGACCACGCTCGCCCGCCAGAATATGACGGCTGTAGAATTCAAGCGATGCAACAAACATGAGAGACGTCAGCGTGGCTGGGCCGGCTCGCTGCATCGCGCTGGTCGCGGTTTGTGTCAAACCAAAAATAAAGGTGCCGAAGAGGGCTGCACCGGGGCTAACCCAGGTTTTGCCATGAAGATAGACCAGATAGACAAGCAAAATACCGGCAAAATAAGCCGGCAGCACAGTTGTGACAGGCGAGCGGGAAGGGCTGAAGCTGGCGGTAACGGCTTCAAGCCAGGCATAAAGAGGCGGGGACATGGTTACCCAGCGGAGTGCCTCGGCTTCGGTCGAACCGCTGATGGTGTCGGCCATGGGCGACTGATCCAGCCAGAGGTTGCTATCAGTCGCCGCAAAACCACGAAGCCCCCACCATGGGCCAGGTGGCGTAAGGTCCCAATTGGCAAGGCCATAGAGACCGGGAAGTATGGCGATAATGACCGCCAGCGGGGCGAACATCGCCGTTCGACTGGCAAGAGTGACAAGCGGGCGGGGCCCGGCGGGGGCAATCTCGCGAAAGATTCGCTCGCGTTCCGCACTGAGCCGGGCATATTCGTCGCTTGGGTCTTCGGTGCTCATATTCTATCGGGCTTGTCGGTCGTGCCTCAGCCAGGCCCTGACGTGTTGAGTAAGGCCTGATATCAACAAATTATATCAAAATCTGAGACTTCGGGCACGACATGCCACATCAGACTGAATTTATACCAGCAGGAACAACAGTCCTAATAAAAGGTGCCGAAGACACTTCCACTGGAAACGGCACTTTCGCTATGCTACCTTTTCTGAACCATTGAATCCGCCACAGGTGCAGAAAAAAATAATCGTCAGTGGGCCCCTGCCCGGCGGCCTGAAATCAAGCGACACGAGAGCAAAGTCATGGATCACTTTTCCTACCGGAACCACGAACTCTACTGTGAAGAAACCCGCGTGAGCAACCTGGCCGAAGAGTT
>JBJTRR010001175.1:0-10460 GCA_046076185.1 bacterium
TGCCGGCACCGCCGTGAATGGTGTCGTTGCCAATGTTGCCGTTGATGGTGTCGTCGCCATCGCCACCGTCGATCAGGTCAGGGGCTCCGGTGGTTGTCGGGGTGATGACAAGTCTGGCAATATAGTTGCAGTCGTCTTTGCCGCCATCGATGAACTGAACCTGGGCGTCGCCAAAGAGGAGGTCGCCGCCGCCAAGGCCAAAGATGGTGTCGGAACCGGTGCCACCAACGATGGTGTTCGGGGCATCGGAACCGATAAGCAGGTTATTGCCGGGGCCGCCGATGATGATTGAACCGCCGGTGATGTGGTCGTTACCGGCACCGCCATCGACAACAATCGTTGCCTGGGCTTCAGCCTGTGGGTCAACTTCGATGGTGTCAGCACCGAACCCACCGTGAACGATCACGGCCGTGTTGGGCTTGGTGTTGAAGATTCGGACTGGCACAGCCAGGCCATTGACACCAATCTGGTTGGCCGAATCGGCGGTGATGGTGATGGTGTCAGGCAGGTTGGTCGCCCAGGTGGATACGGCACCGCCGTCAGCATTCAGGCCGAAGACAACGTCAACCACGCGAAGATCGGTTGTCTGAAGGTTGCCGATGGCGACATTGTCGCAATCTTTGCCACCGTTGACGGTAAGGGCTTCGACATCGCCAATTTGGGCAATTTCACCGCCGGCATGTTTAACGAGAACGCGGTTGGCGTCGCCCAGACCCAGGCCGGGGGCCGAGCTGGCACCGCCAACAGTCAGCGGGGTCACGGTGAAGGCGTTCTTGACATTACCGGCACCTGAGTAAACGGCGTAGTCGTTACCATCGCCGCCATCGACAAAGTCAAGGCTATCGCCGGCGAACCAGGTGAAGTCGTCGTTACCATCGCCACCAAAGAGGCTGTCGATTCCACGATTGCCGCGGATGTCGTCGTTGCCTTCGTCGCCTGAGATCTGGTCGCCAAAAGCTGATCCATAGAGCGTGTCGTTGCCGGAACCGCCCGTGACGGTCACGTTCGAACCGAGCAGAGTGGCGTTAACGAGATCGTTACCGTCGCCGCCGGATACGATTGTCGTGATGGCGTAGCCGCTGAGCCTTGCCGAGTCGTTGCCGGCTTGCAGATCAACCTGAATCACACCAGCAAAATCGGTCAGGTCGTTGGTGCTGATGATGCCGTTGACGTCAAAGATGGTGCCTTCAACGGTCTGGTTAACCAAAACCGTATCGTTGGCTGGGGTCCCGGCAATCAGGATCAGGTCGATTTTCGACGCGATCACCCGGTTTCTGCCCTGAAAGAGTTGAATGACGTCGGCGAAGATGTCGGTCGGGCCGGCATCGACAGTGACTCGGACCGGGTTTGCTCCCAAGGGCAGGGTTCCGGTGCGGAGGTCGTCGAAGCCGATACCGCCATTGATGGTGACTTGTACTGGGGCCAGTAGGGCTGCGGATGAGAAGATCTGGTCGTCACCCGCACCGCCGTTGACGGAGATACCGTCCACAAGCAGATTGCCGTTCATCGCGGCACCTGTCACGCGTACCGTCCAAGGCAGGCCAAGGACCTGGGCTGGGCTTGTGCCGGTGATACGGATGGAGTCATTCAGGGCTTCGCCAATCACAGATACGGTGTCAGCCACGGTGTCCTGGCCGAATTCGGTGTTGACAATGGTGACGGCCGTACCGGAGAGATCACCGATATTGAACGTGTCCTGACCTGAGCCGCCAATCAGGCTTACCTGTTGGATGCTGGCCGTGAGAATGCTGGCCTGGAGCAACCCAAGGGTGGTGGAGATATTGACCTTGGCCACACCCTGAAGGGTGCTCATCGGGGCCAGGTCGAAAATGCCGCCGTTTACTGAATCGCCAGCGATGTTGATGTTGTTCTGGCCGGTGCCGCCGTCGATGTTGTCGTTGCCATCGCCATAGGACCAGTAGAACGAGTCGATATCGGCACCACCATAAAGCTCGTCGAAGCCGGCGTTGCCCGTCATTTCGTCAGAACCATCGCCGCCATCGAGATAATCTGCCGCCGAGCCGCCCATGAGCGTATCATCGCCCGAGCCGCCATAGAGGGTGACGGGAACAGTCATGAGTGCGGCGTTGATGACGTCGTTGCCATCGCCACCCAGCACGCTGGTCGGCACGGTGTAGCCGTCAAGAATGGCAGTGTCGTTACCGCCCATGAGGTCGACATGAATCACACCCTTGAAGCCGGCCAGATCGTTGGTGCTGCTACGGCCATTGACGATGAAGACAGTGCCTTCAATGGTCTGCAGCACGCCGACGTTGTCGTTATTTACCGAGCCGTTGATCAGGATCAGGTCGTCAGGCGAGCTGAAGACCTGGTTGCGGCCCGAGAGGAGCTGGATGGTGTCGGGCAGGAGGCCCTGGGTGGCGTCGATCAGGACGCGAACCGGGTTGACACCCATCACGCCGGCATTGGCAATGATGCTGTCGGCCCCACGGCCGCCGATGAGGGTGACCAGGGCCGGGGCAGTGAGGTCGCCCGAGGCCAGCATTGAGTCGTCGCCAGGGCCGGCGTCAACCGAGATTCCGTCAACCAGCAGGTTGCCGTTCATCCGAATGTTGTAAACATTGACAAGCCAGGGCAGGCCACTGACGATGCCCATGTTTCCGCCGGTGACGATGAGGTTGTCGTTATTTCTTGTGCCGACGACATAGACCTTATCGGCCAGGGTATCAGTGCCGAAGTCGGTATTGACCAGAGTGACCGAGGTTCCGGTGAGGTCCTGAATGACGAAGTCGTCCTTGCCCGAGCCGCCGATCAGATTGAGTTGCTGAATCGACGTGGTGATAATCATGCCGCTGAGAACGCCATTCAAATCAGCCACCGAGACATCAGCGGCCAGCTGGTTTACAAGATTTGGCTGAACATTGAAATTATTGCCAACAGTCGGGCTGCCGATGAAGTTCATGTAATTGCTGCCCGTGCCACCGTCAACCGTGTCGCTGCCATCGCCAAACGACCAGGTGAAGGTGTCGGAACCAGCACCACCGAAGAGCGAGTCGTTGCCGCCATTGCCTGTGATCGAGTCGTTGCCTTCGCCACCGTCGATGTAATCGGCAGCACTGCCGCCACTGAGCGTGTCGTCGCCCGATTCACCAAAGATCGTGGTTGCCGCGGCCCCCATCATGGCATTGACAACATCGTTGCCTTCGCCGGCATGCACGTTGGCGGCGATGGTGCCCGAGCCCGAGAGGAATACCCTGTCGTTACCGGCATAGGCGTTGATGTTAATCAGCTCAACATTGGTCACAACATTCGTGCTGCTGTTGCCATTCACGCCGATGGTGACAACGCCGGCAGATGTCTGGTCAACCGTAATCTGGTCGGCCCCGTTGGTGCCATCGACCAGAATGGTGTCGAAGCCGTCGCCACCGTCAATCGTGTTTGAGCCGTAGGGCACAAAGAAGGTGTCGTTGCCAGGGCCGCCCAGAAGGATGGCGTCGGCACTGAGGAAGTCGTTGCCTTCGTTACCTTCCAGCTTGATGATGGCCAGTGCATCAGCAGATCGCGATGACGTGATGGTGTCGTTACCGGCCAGGCCTCGAACCGTCAGGTTGTTATTGATCTGTCCGGTAGGGCCGACCATACGGAAAAGGTAGGGCAGGCCCGAGATGCTCAGCAATGTGGCGGTGTAAGGAATACTGTTGACAAAAAGCGTATCAGCATTGTCGGTGGCATCAGCAATGACCGTGGCAGTTGCGGCATATTCAAAATTGAAGGCCACACGAGTCACAGCGATACCGCTCATGTCCTGAATGGTGCCGGTTGCGTTGGAACCGATGCCCGAGACAAGATTGGTCGATTCAACGTCGTTGGCCACAAAGCCCTGGTTTTCGTCGCCGTTGTAGGCCAGAGCATAGGCTGTGAAGTAGCGTTCGATGGAGAAATTGTTCGTTCCACCGACTCCGCCGAAGGCATCAACATTGTCCTGGCCGCCGCCACCTGTCAGGCTGTCAAGGCCATCGCCTGCATTCCAGATGAAGTAATCAACACCCGAGCCACCAATGGCGGTGTCATCGCCCTGGTTACCCTGAATCTGGTTGTTGCCATCGCCACCGACGAGGTAGTCGGCAGCCAGGCCACCGTTCAGGGTGTCGTCGCCGGCTTCACCATATAGGGTGACAGCCGCCGAAGCACCCGTGGCATCGATCAGGTCGTTGCCTTCACCGCCATGAACATTGACGCTGATGAGGCCATTACCCGAGAGCTTGACCGAATCATTGCCGGCCATGGCATAAACATCGATCAGCTCAACATTGGACACGACATTCGTGCTTGAGCTGCCATTGATAATGAGACTGACAACGCCGGCGGCAGTCTGGTTGACGGAGATGGAGTCAACCCCGTTGGTGCCATTAACAAGAATGGTGTCGAAGCCCGTGCCGCCGTCAATCGTGTTGGGGCCAACCGGAACGATGAAGGTGTCGTTGCCAGGGCCACCCAGCAGAATGGCATCGGCGCTGAGAAGGTCGTTGCCTTCGCCGCCGTCAAGCGTGATGTTGGTCAGGGCTTCCGCAGTGCTGTTGGCCTTCAGTGTGTCGTTGCCGGCCAGGCCGCGGACGGTCAGGCTGTTGTTGACTGGGGATAGGGTGCCGGCGAAGCGGAATTCATAAGGCAGGCCAGAAACCTGGAGAAGTGTTGACGAATAGGGGTTTACGCCAACGGTCAGGTTGTCATCGGCGTTGGTTCCATCAACCACGACCGATGCAGAAGCCGCCTGATCGAAGAAGAAAGCCAGCCGCGACACGGCAATGCCGTTCATGCCCTGAACTGAAGCCTGGGCAATGGCACCGGCACCGGCAATGAATTCCGCCGTGGGCACACCGTCAGCTTCAAAGCCCTGGCCCAGATTACCGTTGTATTCCATGTAATAAACGGTGTTGTAACGCTGGATGTTAAACGCGTTTACTCCGCCGGCGTTGCCTGTGGCAGTGATGTAGTCCTGGCCGCCGTTGGCTGTGAAGTAGTCGAAGCCGTCGCCTGCGTTCCAGACGAAGTAGTCGGTGCCGGCACCACCATTGACGTTGTCATCGCCCAGGCCACCGACCAGCGTATTCCAGCCGTCGCCACCCGAGATATAATCGTTGCCCGAGCCGCCCGTGAGCGAATCATCGCCACCTTCGCCATAGAGGCTGACGGCAACAGTCAGGCCGCTGGCATTGATGCTGTCGTCGCCCAGGCCGCCGAAAACGGAAGTGTTCAGGCCAAAGCCACTGAGATTCACAACGTCATTGCCGCCAAAGGCACTGACATTGACTGTGCCCAGGAAGCCGCTGATATCGTTCGAGCTTGAGAGGCCCTGCGTGCTCTGGGTGTAAATCAGGCGGCCAGCCGGGTCGGTGGTCAGGCTGATCACGTCGCTGGCATCGGTGCCTTCAAAAAGAAGAGTATCGGCAGCCGAGCCAAGCACCAGGTTGCGGCCATTGCGCAGGGTAATGGTGTCTTTGTAAAGGCCGTCAAGCGTATCAATGGTGATACGATTGGCGTTGTCGCCGACGACCGGTGAACTTACGCGGATTTCGTCGGCACCCAGGCCACCCTTGATGGTGGCAAGCATGGGGGCTGTGAACGAAGCACTTGAGTTGACGCTGTCTTGCCCGGCACCGCCGTCAATCAGAATGCCGTCGATTAATGTCGTGGCCGAGAAAGCTGCACCCTGCACTGTGACAAGCCAGGGCAGGCCGGTGACAGTGACATTGTTGCTGCCGCCGAGCACGATGTAATCGTTATTGACGGTTCCCATCACACTGACGAAGTCGGCCGACTGGTCGCCAAGGATATTGACATCAACCTGATTGATGCCGGTGTTGCTGAGGTCGCCAATTGCGACATTGTCTTTGCCAGTGCCGCCACGCAGGCTGACCTGCTCAATTTCAGCACCCAGAATGACGTTGCCGGCGATCAGCACTTCGAAGTAATTGCTGTATTGGGCATTCGGCCGGAGTTCAAAGGTGTTATCGCCGAAGAGGGCACCGCCCACGCTGACGGAGTCGCTGCCGGTGCCGCCCTGAAGCGTGTCACTGCCGTTGAATTCTGTCCAGATGAGAATGTCGTTGTCAGCACCGCCCGAGACAATATCGTTGCCTGCTCCACCGGCAAGGGTATCGTTTCCGGCTTCGCCGTAGATGCTGTCGTTACCGTTCGAGCCCGAGATGAAGTCGTCGCCTTCCCCACCATAGGCCACGCCCGCAGCCTGCCCGATGCTGATCGCATCGTTACCTGAGCGGCCATAAGCCAGGAAGGTGGCATTGCCGTCGGGGCCCGAGATGGAATCGTTTCCGGCTCCGCCATCGATCACGAAATTGCCGGATGTGTTGCCAAAGGCGTTCAAAAAGTCGTTGCCATCGCCACCAAGCAGGTTGAAGTTCACCAGTCCGCCGGCCACAGAATTAACCTGAATGGAATCGTCGCCGCTGCCGCCATCGATTGTGAGGACTTCAGCATCCATAATAATGCCGTTGATATTTGTGTTGTATTCGATGGTCTCGGTCGAACCAACATGCTGGGCATTGATGACGTCAGCACCCACGGTACCCGTGACAATAACGCTGTCGGTGCCGGCCCCACCCGAGAAGGAGGCCACGGCATTTTCCTGCGTGATGACAAAGGTGTCGTCGCCGCTGTTGCCAGAGAAGTTCAACGAAGCACCGGCATTGCCAAGTGACTGGAAGGTGTCGTTACCGCCTTCGCCCGAAATTTTGATGATTGAGGCCGGGGTGACACCGATGATCAAGACGTCGCCGGGAAGACCAGTCACAAGCAGCTCGCCAGGTGCCGGCGGAGTGGTCAGATCAGATTTGCTGTCGAATGTGCGGATGACATCGTCGTTATTGCTGCCCTGAATGGCTATGCCACTGGCACCATCAACCACAAGGCTGCCGACATTCAGGGCCGTGGTAGCACCTGTGCCAGCCGTGTTGCTGATCAGGAACCCGGATGGAATGGCAGTGATGACACTTGTGCCACCGGCAACCGATTCAACATAAGCCTGGTTATAGCCTGTGCCGCCGTCGAAGTAATCGTTTGAGTTAACGGAAACGGCAGAAACGACCAGATTGTCAAAATCATCGCCACCGTAGTAGAGATCAGTGCCAGGGCCGGTGATGAAGCTATCGTTACCGGCCTGACCATAGGCAGTGACACGCTGGGCGCTGGTGGAAGCGAGCGAGGTGACAAAGTCATCGCCTTCACCAAGGGTGGCGAAGACGTCAACCGGAGTGGTGCTGGTGCCTGTGACCTGAAGAGCATCGTCGCCGGTTGAACCCTGAACCGAGATTTGATCGATATTAGTCAGGGTTGCCAGATAAATGGACGCATTGACTGAAATCTGAACCGGTGCTGCGTTGGGCTGATCGACAATAAAATCGTTGTCGGCACCAACCGAGCCCGAGACCTGAAGGATGTCAAAGCCGCTGCCGCCGATGATTGTGTCGAGCCCGCCCGAGAGCAGGAAGAGATCATCGCCGGCCCCGCCGTCGAGCGAGTCGTTACCAGCCCCGCCCTGAAGGGTGTCGTTGCCGTCGCCGCCAGTCAGTGTGGCATCAGCCGAGAGGTAATCGTTGCCGGCCCCGCCGGAAAGCGAAATCTGAACAGAGCTTTCAACGCCTGCGGCCGCCTTCAGCGAATCATTTCCATCGCCGCCATTGAGTATCAGCAGGTCAGCCGTGTTGACACCCGATAGCTTGAGCAGATAACCCATGCCCGTGGCAAGAATGGTCCCGGCTGATTCAACCGTGGCATTGATCTGGTCGTTGCCAATCGTGCCCATGGCAGAAACAGTGTTCTGGCCGGCACCGGCGGCAAACTCAATGACCGAGGCTGGCGATTCGCTGACATCGCCAACAGTCAGCGAGTCATTTTCGTTACCCAGGTCGATATAATAGCTTTCCGTATCGTAAAGATTTACCGTCAGGGCACCTGAGGTGACAATCAGGGCACCCAGCTGCGAAACCATGTTCACAGCATCAGAAGCAGCGGTTCCCTGCAGCCAAAGCAGGTCATTTCCGGTGCCGCCATCAATCTTGGTGGTTCCGGTACCAATTTCCACGATGAACCAGTCAGCACCGGCGTTGCCATCAAGAGTGTCGTTGCCGCCACCGGCCGTGATGGTGTCGATACCGTCATTGCCATCGACATAGTCGTCGCCCGTACCAGCATTGATCACATCGTCGCCCGAACCGCCTGAGATGGTGTCATTCCCGGCCGAGCCTGTAATCGTGTCGTGGCCTTCGTTACCAAAGATCTGGCTGGCAGCGTTGGCGACGATATTGTCATTACCCAAACCGCCCGAAATCACTATGCTGCCGGTGGCCGGGCCCGAGATAGTATCGTTGCCATCGCCCCCTGAGAGATTGAAGCTCAGGTTCCCTGCGACAGCCGGCAGATTCACAATCTGAATGACATCGTTGCCGGCCAGGCCATCAATGTTAAATACTTCAGCCTCAATCACCACGGCCATCTGCGAGCCATTGTAGGTAATGGTCTGGGCTGAAAGATCACCGATGAGAAAATCGTTATTGACTGAGCCAATGACCTGAACGGTGTCAGTGCCGGCACCGCCCGTGAAACTGGAAAGCACGCTCTCTTCGGTAATGACAAGCCGGTCGTTGCCGGAATCGCCAAAGAAGTTCACATTGGCGAGTGCATTACCAAGTGCCTGGAAGGTGTCGTTACCGCCCTGGCCCTGAATTTTAATGTTCTGGCCAGCAAGGACATTGGAAGCAGTTAGGTTGAACCCGAGACCAACGATGGCAAGCGAGTTCACTGGCACTGGCGGTACAACATTGGAATTGGAATCAAAGGTGCGAATCGTCTCGTCGGCGTTCGTGCCCGAAACAACCAGACCCACAGAATTGGCGGCCATTACAACCTGAACATAGGCCACATCGCGGGCATTGAGAGTGGCAGCGCCCGGAACGGTGTTCGAAACGTCAAAACCGCCCGGAATGGAATTCAGCGTAGTGGTGCCGCCTGCCACGTTGTAAACGACCAGCTGATTCAGACCCGAGCCGCCATCGTATGTGTCGGATGACTGAACGGAATTGCCATTTTCCGTGAAAATGTCGAAATCGTTGCCACCGTAGAAGTTATCAATGCCAGGGCCGGCTGAATAATCGTCCTGGCCGCCTTCACCATAAGCGGTCACAGTCTGCTGTGCCGATGCCCCGAAGGTATTGATGGTGTCGTTGCCATCAACCAGCTTGGCCAGAATCGGCACCGGGCTGAACGAATTGCCCAGAGCAATCAGGCTGTCGCTGCCTGTTGAGCCGAGGATGTAAATTTGATTAATGCCCGTCTGGCTGACGAATGAACTCACGCCATTGACGAAGAAATTAATCGGCGACGCATTGTTCTGAGTGATCAGGAAAAGATTGTTCGAACCAGTAACACCATTGATCACAACCTGATTGAAGCCGCTGCCACCAACGATGGTGTCAGTGCCAGCCGAGAGCAGGAATGTGTCGTTTCCGGCCCCGCCATCCAGCGAGTCGTTACCGGCACCACCCTGAAGGGTATCGTCGCCATCGCCGCCAGTCAGTGTGGCATCAGCCGAGAGGAAGTCGTTTCCGGCCCCGCCGGAAAGCGAAATCTGAACATAGCTTTCAACGCCCGCGGCAGCCTTGATGGTATCGTTTCCGGCACCGCCATTGATGCTCAGGAGATCGTTTGTGCCAACTCCTGAAACTTTCAGCAGATAGCCCAGGCCGGTTGTGAAGATGGTGCCCGTGGCATCGTTTGAAATCTGTATGTTATCGTCGCTGCCCGAGCCTGTGGCCGAAACGGAATTCGACCCAGTGCCAGCCGCATATTCAACAACAATGGGCGGGGCCTGGGCCAGGCTGTCAATGGCCAGAGAATCTGATTCATTTCCCAGGTTAACGTAATACGATTCAGTGTCGTAGAGAGCGACCTGAGCGGAACCACTGGTCACAACCACGGCACCCAGCTGCGAAAACATGTTAACCGAGTCGTTACCGCCCGTGCCGATCAGCCAGAGCAGGTCGTTACCGCCGCCACCGTTAATGGTGGTGCTGTTTGTGCTGCCCAGAATGACGATGAACTGGTCGGCGTCAGCCCCGCCATTGATGGTGTCGTTGCCGGTGCCGGCTGTGATGGTGTCATAACCCTGATCGCCGTCGATATAGTTGCTGCCCGGGCCGGCATTGATCAGATCATCGCCGGCACCGCCCGAGATGGTGTCGTTGCCCGACGACCCGGTGATGATGTCATTACCCTCATCGCCAAAAATCTGGCTCGCTGCCCGGGCAATGATCGTGTCGTTACCAATGCCACCGGAAATGACGATGCCGCCTGCAGCCGGGCCTGTGATATTGTCGTTACCGGCGCCGCCATGGATATGTGTATTGGAAGCCGAGCCGGTTAACCCTGAGGCATTGATCGTGTCGCCATCGTCGCCGGCATTGACGGTGATATTCAGATTCTGG
>JBJTRR010001176.1:0-2119 GCA_046076185.1 bacterium
CATCAGAGAAGGTTCGGCCGGTCGCCTCGTGAGGGGTAAAGAGAGCCCGCTGGAGGAACAATGCGAAGAAAACACGGAATGCAGAATCGGCAGCAGTTTCAGGCGAGTGATGCGTGATTTCTTGCCGAAAATTCAAGATGACTGATGTAAACGATGCAGAGAAAGCAGGGTTGGCAGCCAGCCCCTGTTGACGCAGAGGCGTGTCGGTGGCGGAAGTGGCGACGAAAAACAGGATTGACTCGCGGTGGCGAACGGCAGCAGGCAATGCGTGATTTACGAACGCTTCGATGGCCTGCCCAAGATTTGGCTGCTTAAGAGCAGCCGCATCGGCTGATGCTGACTCGGCTTGCATGCGTTCTATAAACCGGCCGTGCATGGCGGAGAGGAGACCGGCGCGGTCAGCGAAGCGGGCATAGAATGAACCTACGCTTGTCTGTGATTCACGGACAACAGCTTCTATGGTCACGCCTTCCGGGCCGCCAGTCGCAAAGAGGGCCTCGGCGGCATCAAGCATTCGGTTGGTTGAGGCAAGGCTTCGTGCCTGACGTGGAGGCCGTTCCATGAGGATATACCCTAGCTTTGTGAGATCTGATAAGTCGAAGACTTTTGAGGAAATTGAAAATCCTTACTTCGACCCACTTGTGTAATAATAGAGCGTTTGTTCTAATTGCACAAGATCGGTTACTATCAGTTTGATCATTCCGCATGAGGTTCAAGCCCAATCGGTTTTTCATAGCTGCTGTTTGGATCCGTTTTCAAGGCAGAACAATTTTTCCGTTTTGGTCAGAAAAAACGTCGGTGGTCAAAGCGGTCGAGAATGCGCCTGTTGTCATTTCACGTGCAGGAACTGGAAGAACGCGTGGCGATGGCAGTGAATGTTGGCAATGCCAGGCCCTATTGGGGTAACGGGCATTATTATGCGTTTACCCAGGAGGATATCGAATGGAAAGACGCCTATAATGGCTCGAGGGCCAAAACTCTTTCTCAGCTTGGCACGACAGGCTATCTTGCAACGATCACCTCGAGTGGTGAGAATGATATTATTCTAAGATATTCCAATGGCGGGAGTCAGATTTCACGGACGGCACATACAGGCGGAACAGACTCAAATAACAGGGGAACATCAGAGGGCCGATGGATCTGGAAAGCCCCCGGATCGGGAGATGACAATGTCGTTTTCCGCAACAATGGCAATACTCCATCGGGAGTTTACGCAAACTGGAAGAGTGGTCAGCCTGACGACCACAAAGTCCAGGATTATCTTGGGATTCAGACCGATGGCAAGTGGGACGATGTTGACCACGACAACGACATTCAGGCTTACATCACCGAATGGGGCCGCGATGGTGTTGAGTTCAATGCGGGATTTGCCGATCTGGGCAGCAGCAGTACCGTCAACGGCCAGGAAAACGGGCAAGCGGCAAAAATGACGATCAATTTTGATCAATTTGTGCCGAACGAATATGTAAATATTCAAAACAGCAATAATACGCCGCTGATCGATATTCCGATCACCTTCACTGGCACAGCCAAATCTGATACTGATTACAAGATGACGGTCAGTGGCGGCAACAGTTATTTCAGCAGTGGCAAGCTTTATGTTCGAAATACACAGTCGGTGACACTGACTTTCACGCCCATAAATAACAACACGTGGCAGTCGCCCCGCACGATCAAGGCTACTCTGGGCAGTGATGGCAGCGAGAATATTTATGGCATCAGCGGCAACGCTTCAAGCCAGGTCTGGATTTTTGACGACGAGCCGCTCCTGAGCCTTGGCCAGGGTGCCTATCAGTTTATCAGGGCCCCTTACACGGCCGGTTCGTCGCAGAATTTGCCGACCAGTAATACCAATTTCAATACCTCTGCCGACACTCTGATTTTCGACACAAACGGTATCGACCAGTCGGAATCAATGTTTAACGACCAGGGCTTTTACGACTCTTTCGCCATGAGGTGGGAGACTTATGTCAGCATTCCGGAAACCGGCAACTACACATTTCGAACGTCAAGCGATGACGGACACAAACTGACCCTCAGGCGAAATAACAGTAATGGTACATCTTTAGCTAGTTTGTCAAACTGGTCCGACGGCTCAAAAACTGCTGCCACATCGGCG
>JBJTRR010001177.1:0-5727 GCA_046076185.1 bacterium
ATATTTCGCTTTCAGGGCAGGGGGGGCGATCATGAACATCGCTCTCTCGCCGGTTGGTGGCTGGTTACTGTGGTCACTTACTGCAGTCGCTGTTGTGGTTCTCTCGTGGCTGGCTTATCGTGATCGCATGCGGCCCGAAAGCCCTTTACGCCGACCGGCCAGGCTCGGTTTTGCCCTTCGGATGCTGGCATTGCTGGCCACACTTTTCGCCGCATTAAGGCCCTCAATTATCCTGACTGTGAAGCGTGAACAGGCCGCACTGATGCTGTTTCAGGTTGACAATAGTCGCAGCATGACACTTTCCGACGAAGCTGCCGGCCGATCTCGCTGGGACGTTGCCAGCGAACTCATGAAAAAGGTGGACGAAGCCGTCAAACAGATCGGCCCGCCGCTGGAAGCTGCTTTTCAATCGTTCAGCAGCACGGTGGCCGATTACAACTTTGCAAAGCCGCCCAAAGCCGATGGGGCGGAAACATCAATTGGCAATGCCCTTGGCGATGGCCCGGGCCGCCTTGGCGGTGGCCGGGTGGCAGCCGTTTATTTGCTTTCTGATGGGGCCAACACCAGCGGCCCGCCACCACTTGCAGCAGCCCAGAAGCTGAAGGCGTTGAGGGTGCCTGTGAACGTGGTTGCTTTTGGTTCAGCCGCACCTGGCGATGGTCCTCGCGATATCGCCCTGAAAGACATGATTGCCGGGCCAACAGTTTTCGTAAAAAACCAGCTTCAGGTGAAGGCCACTGTGACTTCGCGTGGGTTTGCTGGCAAACAGCTCACCGCCCAACTGTTCGAGGAAGGGCGTGTGGAACCCGTTGCCAGCAGCCAGTTCCCCGCCCCGGAAAATGGCAAACCTTTTCTGATTAACAATCTGGCTTATATTCCCGAAAAGCCGGGCGAAACTCGGCTGACATTGAAAATCTCGCCGCAGGAAGGTGAACTTACGACCACTAATAATGAGACCGGCACATATGTTAATGTACTGAAAGGTGGCTTGAATGTACTTTATGTGCAGGGGCCCGCCTTCTCATGGGAGTATCGGTTTCTGGCCCGGGCACTAGATGCCTCGCCCGATATTCGGGTGGAACTGGTCGTTCTGCGAAAGCCGGCCTCGCTCACAGCCGGCGACCTTGATGAAACCCTGCTCGACCAGGGTAAATATGACGTTTATATTATTGATGCCCCGTCTTCGGTATTAACACCGGGTCAAATTCAGAAAATATCGACGAATGTCGAACGTGGTTCAGGCCTGATCATGCTGGGCGGCCGGTTGAGTTATTCTGGCGGTGGCTGGGCCCGTTCAGCCCTGGCCAACATTCTGCCGGTCGAGATTCCTGATGCTGCCCCCCAGAACGAGCCCGAAGGGGGTCTAAAAATCGTGCCAACCAATGCGGCAGCCGAGAGTTTTGTCACTCGAGTGGCGGCCGCCCCAGCTGAATCAGCCAATATCTGGCAAAGCCTGCCGCCAGTGCCTGGCGCCCACGAGCTTGGGCGGGTGAAACCGAATGCGGCCATTCTGCTTGAGACTTCCGACAAAAAACCTCTTCTGGTTTCGCAGGATCTTGGGCGTGGCCGAAGCCTGGCATTTGCAGCCGAAACGTGGGTCTGGCCGCGTGGCAGTATCACGAATGAGAACGCAGCCACTGCCCACCGGCGATTCTGGCGTCAATCGATTCTCTGGCTGGCACACAAGGAGAATCAGGACGAAAAGCCAATATCCATTACACTTGACCAGCGTCTGGTGCAGCAAAATGGCCGGCTTGAGTTCACCATATCAGCCAAAAATGCCAAGGGAGAACCGATCCCCGGTGTCAGCTTCGAAACCACAGTAACTAAGGCTGAAGATTCCATGGAACCGGTTGTAAATCCATCGGAGGCACCGGCCAAACCAGCCGCTGAACCCGTGGACGTGTTTGTTCAGGGCTCTGAAGCACGTGGCTCTTACATCGCCCGGGGTGGTAGGGGCGAGTATCGTGTGAATGTCGTGGGCAAAGTCAATGGTCAGACGATTGGCGAAGATTCAGCCAGGTTTCTTATAAGCCAGGATGACCGCGAGCTGGAACCGCCAACTGCCGACCCAGACCTTCTGGCTGCGATAGCCAATACCACAGGTGGCAAAGTTTTGAAGCCGGAAGAACTGCTCAAAGAGCTTAAATCGATCGATTTGCGGCAATTCAGCGAATTTGAAAGCCAGGAGGAGCGGCGACTTTGGGACAACTGGCCAATGCTACTGATTTTTGTGGCCCTTATTTCTGCCGAATGGATCATTCGACGCAAAAGCGGAATGGTTTGATGCATGAAATGAAAACCTAAGGGATTTTTAACAAACTCATTTCTAAAAATTCCGCATTTTATTAAGTGTGATAAATTCCTGACATTTCAGCTTTCATTTCACCTAAAGCCTGACTGCATATCAGTCAACAGGCTTGTCTGCTGATCGGGTAAATGAAAGGCGTCTGACAGAAATTGAGCGAATCATGTATTGTACACTTGAAAAAAACAGATGGATTTCAGTATTTTCTAACAGGCTGAAGAGTCGTAGTGGCCGAGTTCATCAACAGGATTGATGCGGTTATCTCACTGAACGACGGCTCGATTCAGCGATCTGTGTGAATTTCTGAGGAGTAACATCGATGAAATCATTCGTTCTGACCGGTCTGGTCTTCTCTGTTACCATGCTGGCCATGGGTTGCGGTGGCGAAGCCGCCAAGCCTGCTGCTGCTCCTGCTCCTGCCGGTGGCGCTCCTGCCGTTGCTGGCGATGCCCCAGGCGCCCCAGGTGGCCCAGCCCCGGCTGCCGCCCCAGCCAAGAAGTGATTTGTTCACTGCTTGATTTGGAATTTAAAACAGGGAACCGCCGAAATGGCGATTCCCTGTTTTTGTTGCCTCTCTGTCGTGTGACAGCAATTAACACCGTTTTTTTCTTTACCATCCTGATAAATAAGATATGCTTTTGGTAATTACCTATACAGGTGAAAATGAATTCGTCAGAAACTGCCATCAGGTTTGAAAATCTACGCAATCAATAGAGGGAAACGCCATGAATTTCAAGGCAATTTTGCTGACCATCGTAACCACTCTGATATCTCTCATACCAATTCACGGGGCAGACATGCTTTATGTTTCGCTTCAGAATAATTCTATTGTGACTTATGATGTTTCCAAACTAACAGCGAGTTCCGTTCAGAATTCCATTCGCATTTTTGCCAATACGAATCTTAACTTGCCACAGGGATTTGCTTTTGATAATCAGGGCAATTTATACGTCGCAAATCTGGGAAATACGATTGCCAAATTTAATCCGGCTGGCGTGTTTCAAAGTGCAATTTCAACAAATCTGAATGCACCTATGGGCCTGGCTATCGATACATCAGGAAATATTTACGCAGCGAACAACGGAGATAATACAATTTCTAAACACAATATCTCTGGGGCTTATCAGGGCTCGATATCAACTAATATTAACAGCCCCTACGGCGTGGGATTTGACTATTCATCACAAGATCTTAATGTCGTTAACAGCGGGAGCAATAATGTTTTACGATTTGATCCCTCAGGCAATTTAATATCAACCATTGGCGATTCATCATATTTAAACGGGCCAGTTGGAATTGGATTCGACAAACATAATAATATGTATATCCCGAACTATGGCAGCAACTCCCTCGCCAAAATTGATTACCCTTATGGTTCAGGCACACTGACAACAGGAGGATTTCTGACCAATGCTTACGGAATCGCTTTTGATTCCGTTGGCAGCTATTATGTTTCCACTGGATCGTTTATAGCGAAATTCAATAGCGGCGGGCAATATCAATTCAGTTGGGCCACGCCGGCACAAGCCAGCTTTGCGGCCGTCACCACAGTGACTGTTCCTGAGCCCGGCAGTCTGATTCTTGCAACATTTGCGACACTTGGTCTGATTGCTATGAAGCGAAGACAAAGTGCAGCTACTGGAATAAATTGAGCCGGTGAATGATTGATTCTGACAATCATCAGAGCTGATAATTCATAGAACTGAATTGATGCCTCGAACTGGCCAAAGCCTATAATACTTCGACAGGTCTTCCGTCATGCGAATCATCCTGAGAGCCTGCCAACTGATGATATCGGCCGGTTTACTTGCAGTAGCTGCTGCCGGCACACAGGCCCAGGAACGGTTGGGCATGGAGGGAAAAACGCCGATTGAGCGAGGCAAGACTCTGTTTGACTGGGTCTGGGAGCCAACAACCCTGCCACGAGCGGAAGGACGGGCCGACGGACTGGGGCCGATGTTTAATGCCCGAAGCTGTGCCGAGTGCCACCACCAGGGCGGTTCGGGTGGGTCAGGTTCGGTTGATCACAATATCGACATCATTACCGCACGGCCGCTTTTCAGTGAATTTACCAACTTCAGCGGCTATAACTTCAATTATTCATTCCGCTTTGTGAACGGCCGCTTTGAATACTCATTCGGAAACAATCTGCCTCAGAATCAGACAAACCAGGCGAAGAATCGCCGACGCGAAGCACCAAAATCCTCGGCATCAACCCTCGACCCAGCCCTTCTCGCCCAGATTCATGAAGGATTCCGTTATTCGCCATCTGTCGTTCTGCATAAATTCAGCACTGACAAAACGTATCGTGAATATCGCCGCCAAGTGCCCGGCCGCCACGAAATTGTGCAGGTTGATCTGGCAGAGCGAAATACACCATCGCTTTTTGGCCTTGGGCTGGTTGAAAAGCTTGATGATAAAGCACTGCTTGCCCAGGCTTCAAAACAGCGAGAACTTGGTCTGGGTGGCCGCGTGGCCCGAACTGCCGATGGCCGGATTGGAAAATTTGGCTGGAAAGGTCAGAAAGCGACTCTGCGCGACTTCGTGGAAGAGGCGGCTGCCGGCGAACTTGGCCTGGAATCTGCCAAAAAACATCAGGGATCTGACCCGCGAGGGCCAGTTGAACGTGGGCCCGGCACTGATCTGAGCCAGGACCAGATTGATGCCATGACGGCCTATGTGGCATCGCTGCCGCGGCCATCTCACACTGCTGTGGAAGGCCGCAGTGGCCAGAGGCTGTTTCGTGATCTTGAGTGTGTCAAATGTCATTTACCAAAGCTGGGTGATATTGACGGGCTTTATTCCGACCTGCTTTTACATGACATGAAGCCGGAAAGCCGCGAGGCTGGTAATTATCTGGTTTTTGGTGTGGCCGAAACTCAGCCGCCTGTGGCCAACAACGAAAATTCCTCAGGCCCGGCCAGGCCAAACGAATGGCGAACACCGCCACTTTGGGGCATCGCCACTTCCGCCCCTTACATGCACGATGGCCGATCACCCACTCTGGAACAGGCGATTCTCGAACACGGAGGCGAAGCCGAATCTTCAGCTTCGAAATTCAACCGATTAAGCGACGCACAGAAAAATCAGTTGATCAAATACTTGCAATCACTTTAAGCCCCATGTTCATTGCATAGGCTGCGGGGCAGGGGGCGGAGCCAGGGGCTGACTTTGTGGTGATCTTGGCCGGGCAAAAGGCTGGCTTGGCGGTGGCTGACTCAGACCTGGCTGAACTGGCCGGGGAACTTTTCCGCCCAGAAGCCCATTAAAGAGCATATCCAGGCTGGTTTCAACCGCCCGATTTTTGAGATTTTCGCCCAGTTGTTTCATGTTTGTATCAAAGGCCGATTTATCAACCTCAGGCTTGTCAAGTGTTCCGCGAATGGGGATCTTGAATTCCTCCTGCCCCAGGAACGATC
>JBJTRR010001178.1:0-3018 GCA_046076185.1 bacterium
AGGGCAAGGTGGCCATCGCGAATGCCAAAGATGCCTACCGCATTTATGAGCGGCTGTATAAGTCAAGCGACTTCGCCCCGCTGGCCGCCGCCGGTGCCCGCGTGCAAAGGCTTTTGTGGGCCTCAACCGGCACCAAAAACCCGGCCTACCCCGACACGCTTTATGTGGACCAGCTTATCGGCCCCGACACGGTGAACACCGTGCCGCCCGCCACTTACGACGCCTTCCGCGACCACGGCAAGCCCGAACCGATGCTGCTGGATGGCCTGGACGACGCCCTGGCCACCCTGAAGGCCCTGAAAGACGCTGGCCTTGACCTGGCCAAGGTGACCGACGACCTGCTGGACGACGGCATTAAGCAGTTTGTCAAAGCCTTTGAAAAACTGATGGCCGGTCTTGACCAGAAGCGACAAAGCTTCGTAGCTGAGTGATTTGAGCGGCTCTGGAAATAGAAAGCGGTGGCTGGAAGCGATTCCTGCCACAGTTTTTTTTATTTAAACAAAATGATTACCGGTTCATCGCCACTTTGCCGCCGTTGCCAAACCGGGCCATGGCCCGGGTGAGAAAATCGACAAACACAGCCGGTTCGTTGTAGCCGCCAATGCGTTCAAGCACGGTACCGTCAGGGTTCATCACCACATAGATCGGGTTGGTCGCTTCCTGGGCAATTTCAATCAGCAATTCCTGATTGGCCTGGCCAAGCTCGGCCCGCTGGTCAGAGGTGATCGAAGCGATCGGCACAAAATCGGTGTAAATCTGCACCGTGACGAACTTTTTGAGTTGGTCAACCACCTCGGGCCGGGGCAACACACGCTGCTCCATCAGGCGGCAGTTGGCACAATTGACACCCGTAAAGTCAATCAAAATCGGCTTGCCGGCGGCTTTGGCCTCAGCCTTGGCTTTTTCAAGGCTCATGCCCCAGACCACACCATGAAAGCTTGTCTGCTGGGTGATTGCCACCTGCGGGTCAGCCGATGTGGCCTTGGTGCCGTGCGAGGGCTCAGCCCCGCCGCCTGTGCCACCACCGGCAACGACATATGCCGGGGCACTCAGCTCGCCGGCATCGGGCGGCAGAATACCAACCACCAGACGGGTATAGATCTGGCTTTGCGGTGGTCGGCCAAAAAGGGCCGGGGTGAGATAAACGGCAATGAAGAGAAAAAGGCTGCCGAAGAGGATACGGCCCGGGCCGACCTTGGGCTCTTCGTAGTCGTGATCAGTGCGGAAAAGGCCAAGCAGGTAAAGCCCACAGACGGCGGCCAGAACGATCCAGGTGGTAAGCACCATTTGTGCATCAAACCAGGCGTCTTCAGGCACTTTATAGGCAATTTCGGCGGTATTCAGGAACTTGAAGGCCGCGCCGATTTCAACCAGCCCGCCCACTGTTTTAACCGTGTTCATCCAGTCGCCGCCCCTGGGCATTTTTGACATCAGTCCGGGGGCAAGTGCCAGCAGAAAGAACGGAATGGCGACGACTGTGGCGAAGGTGGCAAGCCCCAGCACCGGGTAGAGATAATTGCCGCCGGCCGCCATGACCAGCAGGCCACCCACAACGGGAAAAGTGCAGGTGAAGCTCGTGATGGTGAGGGTGGTGGCCATGAAGATGACGCCAACCATGCCGCCCCGGCTTTCACCCTGGGCCGAGGCATTCAGCAAAAAATTCGGCAGGCGGATTTCAAAAAGGCCCAGCAGGCTCAGGCCAAAGGCGAAAAAAAGCACGGCCACGAAGATGTTCAGGTAAGGATGGTTGGCCAGTTGCTGCAGCGATGCCGCGCCAAAGAAGGCCGAGAAGATTACCCCGACAAGCGTAAAGATTCCGATGATCGAAAGGCAATAAGCCACAGCCAGGCTGGTGGTGCCTTTGCCGCCATGCCCCTGTTTCACGAAAAAATTGACGGTGACGGGCACCATCGGCCAGACACACGGCATGATCAGGGCAACCACGCCGCCACCGGCACAGACCAGAAGGAAGGGAATAAGACCCTGGTCAAGGCTTTTTTGCACTTCGCTTGATGATGCGGGCGGCTTGGCGGCTGCAACGGCTGATGTGGCAGCAGGCGGGGCCGATTCGACTTTTGTCAGTGCAGCGGCTGGCTCAGCCGTTTTTTTTTCTTCAGTTTTTGCCGGTTCGGCCGCAGGTGCCGCAGCCGCAGCAACAGTTTCAGGCTTTTCTTTTTTCGGCACGTCCTTCGTGGCGATTGCAACGGCCTTCGATTCGTCGTTTTTCGGCTCGGCTTTGGGGGCAGCGGCCTGGCCGCCCTGGATGGTCAGCACAGCGGCAGGCAGGGCCCAGCGGCCGGGAATGGAGCAGTTTTTATCGTCGCAAAGCTGGTAGAAGGCCTGAACCTGGATCTGCTTTTCGCCGGGTGCCGTGTTGGCCGGCACTTCCAGAGCGATGCTGAACGAAACTTCGCCTTCATAGAATTCAACAAATTCAAGCTCGGGGAAGACGGCTTCCTTCTTTTTAATGACTTCTTTTGAAGCCTTCCAGTCGCCTTTGACGGTCAGGCCGCCGGTGTTGAAGAGGTCAAGTTCGGTCTGGCGGGGGCCCGATTCCGGCTGCGTTTTGGTGAGCTTGTAAAGGTGATAGCCCTGCGAGAGTTTGGCGGTGGCGGTGAAGGTCACGGTGTCGCCGGGCTTGGCGCTGGCCGGTTCGACCCTGGTTGACCAGACGGCTGTTTTGGGCTGAAGCCGGGGGCTGGAGTTTTTCTTTTTGGGCTCTTGGCCTGACACCACTGATGAGCTGAGCAGAAGGATCAGGCAGAGGTTGCAAAACGACCATTTGGCGAGTGATCTTCCAGCCTGGAGATTCATGCCTTAAACCTTTCTCAAACTGACACTTCAGTGCATCATACCGGGCCTATGGGCAATGGTAGAACACCAAGACCTGAAGCCTGTTCTATTGATCGTAATACGAAAGGGCTAAATCAGCAAGTTAAAACGGGGCTGAAATCAGTTGCAACTGGTGCAAGCCATTCAGGGAATGAGGTGAAGATCAAAAAATCAGCACCGGCCTGA
>JBJTRR010001179.1:0-1895 GCA_046076185.1 bacterium
AGCTGATTGAACGCAACGACATCGACGCGATTGACATCTGCACGCCCAATAATACGCATGCCGAGATTGCCATTGCTGCCGCCAAAGCAGGCAAGATGATCCTGTGCGAAAAGCCGCTGTCCATGAACACGGCCGAAGGCCATCAGATGGTTGACGCCGTGGAAAAGGCCGGCGTGGCCAACACCGTCTGGTATAACTATCGCCGCGTCCCGGCCGTAACGATGGCCAAAAAGCTGATCGACGAAGGCCGCCTGGGCAAAATTTTCCATTACCGTGCCAACTTTTTGCAGGACTGGACCATTTCGGCCGACCTGCCGCAGGGCGGCACTGCCTTGTGGCGGCTTGATGTGGCGGCTGCCGGTTCGGGCGTGACAGGCGACCTGCTGGCCCACTGTATTGATACGGCGATTTGGATGAATGGCTCGATCAGCGATGTTACGGCGATGACCGAGACATTCGTCAAGGAACGCAAGCACAACCTAACGGGCAAAGTGGAAAAAGTCGGTATCGACGATGCCTGCGCCTTCCTGTGCCACTTTGCCAATGGCTCGCTGGGCCTTTTTGAATCAACCCGCTATGCCCGCGGCCACAAGGCGCTTTATACGCTGGAAATTAACGGCGAAAAGGCGTCGATTCGATGGGATCTGCACGACCTGCACCGGCTGGAATACTTTGATCATCGCGACGAAGGCCAGCTTCGGGGCTGGAAGAGCATTCACGTGACCGACGGCGACCACCCCTACATGGGCAAGTGGTGGGTTCCCGGCCTGCAGATTGGCTATGAGCACACCTTTGTGCATCAGGTGGCTGATTTTCTGGCGAATCTTGAGCATGGCAAGTCGACCAGCCCGACCTTCCGCGAGGCCTTGGAAACGCAGGCTGTGTGCGACGCCGTGCTGGCCTCGGCCAAGGCTCGAAGCTGGGAAGATGTGAAGGTATAATAATTGAGGCGGGCAATATCACTGAGATTGCTGCCCGCCTTATTCAACAGAACGAGCCAATACTGGAGCATGCCGATGCCCGAGATCACGTTTTACCGGCAAAAGCGTCGCGATGGCTCGATTCGAATGGGCCTTCATGCTCCGGGTACAAATGATTTTGAATACTTTGATCAAGGCCCCGACGAGCTTGCCGACGACCCGTTTGCCAATGTTCTTGACTGGTTTATTGACTTGCAGGTGCATACACCGACAAAGCTGGAAACTGGTGATGATGCCCGCAAAGAACTACTGAATTTGGCAGAACCGATCAACCAGGGGCTTGAAACTCTTATTGATCAGGCAGGTGTAGGAGTTGATTCAAGTTTTCCAATTGTCTGGGACAAGTTTTCTACCATGCCAATTGGAACAACCTGCCGTGTTTGCTTTTCGGTGTCGCGAAAGTATCGAGGGTCAGAATACATAAATCTTTTGAAAGATTTTATTGAAAACTGGCCAAAATACTGTGCTGAGCTGCGAGTTCTCGTTCAGCAATGAAACCTTACAATCGTCGGGTTTTTGACACAAATGTGCTTGTTGGCCAGTGGAGACTAAAACGCCGCGATCGAAACCTTCAGATATTGACATACACGAAGCAGAAAATTGGGCCGCTGATTTAATTCGCGGATCCAACTCAAATGCAATCGTGACCCCGGTCAGGCTTGAATTCCTTGCCGGAACACGAGATCAACATGAGTGGCAGTTGGCTGAAGCCTATCTCTCAAATTTCGAAGTCGTCGATAATGGAATGATTACCGAAGCCGACTGGACAAACACAGCCCGACGAATTGCAAGAATCCCAAGAGATGGCCGACCGAGGCACTTGATAGACTGCCTGATCATTTCAATTTGCGATCGATTGCGATATGAAATCCTTACGTCAGAATCGAGATTCGGCTTCTGACCAACGAAGTCATA
>JBJTRR010001180.1:0-5454 GCA_046076185.1 bacterium
CTGAAGCGGGCCGATGGTCGGATTGAAACGCCCGACAGCAACCTGAGCGGGCACCTGATGGGCCTGGATTTTGGTGATCCGAAGTTCAAGGAAGATAATTACTTCGAAGTGGGCGAAGTGCAGCTTGAACCGGGCGATACGATTGTCAGCTACAGCGATGGCGTGACCGACGCAAGAAACAAAAACAATGAATTTTTTGGCCAGAACAACCTGACCGAAGTCGTTGAGAAAACCGCTGGCGGCCCACTCAAGATCGGCTCGTCGATTAAAGAAACCATTCGGAAATATTCCGAAGGCACGACCCAGTTTGACGATATCACTCTGGTCTGTTTCGGGCCTGTGGCCTGATGCTTTTGGCTGAATGGTTTATGGAAAGTGCTGATCGATGAAACTTCGTGTCACCGACCTGAAGCTGGCCATCGGTCAGGATGAAGCGGAACTGCATTCAGTTGCCGCCCAACGGCTAAATTGCGGGCCCGACGAGATTTGCCAATGGCGAATTTTGAGAAAAAGCCTCGATGCCCGCCGGCGCGATGACATTCATTATGTTTATTCGCTGGCTGTTGACGTACCGGATGTTGAACTTGTGTCATCTGCCACGGCATTGCCGCGCGGGGTGGCTGCACTGACGGACGATTCATTTCAATGGCCTGAGCCTGGCCAGGCCCCCATGCCGCTTCGGCCGGTAGTGATAGGTTCAGGCCCTGCCGGGCTTTACGCAGCATATATGCTGGCCATTTCAGGCTATCGTCCGATTATGCTTGAACGTGGCAAGGCGGTTAAGGAACGCGTGGCCGATGTTCGGGCTTTTGACACGGGTGGGCCGCACGACCCTGAATCAAACTATCTTTTCGGCGAGGGTGGGGCCGGCACGTTTTCTGACGGCAAGCTGACTTGCCGAAACACTGGCCCTGATGTGACCCGAGTGCTTGAGATCATGGCCGAATGTCATGGCAAGCCATCAATCGTTTACGAGCATCGACCGCATTTAGGCTCGAACCGGCTGCCGCTGATTGTTCGTACGCTGCGAAAAAAAATGGAACAGGCCGGAGGCGAGGCCAGGTTTGACTGCCGGGTCGAAGACATTCTCATAGAAAATGGCCAGGTCAAAGGTGTCGCAACCAGCTCGGGCTTTATTGAAACCAATACGGTCGTTCTTGCCATAGGGCACAGCGCCCGCGACACTTACGACATGCTTTACCAGCGTGGTGTGCCGCTTGAATTCAAGCCGTTTCAGATGGGCGTGCGGATTGAACAGCCCCAGGCCCTGATTACCCGGGCCCGATATGGTGAATCGGCTGATGTGCTGGGGCTTGGGGCCGCCGATTATAACCTGGCTGTGCATGCCGGGCCCCGCGATCTCTTCACATTCTGCATGTGCGCCGGCGGCTATATCATGGCTTCAGTGAGTGAGGCCGGGCACTTTTGCTCAAATGGCATGAGCGAGTCGTATCACGACAGCCCCTTTGCCAACAGTGGGCTGGTGATGACCATCACGGCTGATGATGTTGGCTCGAGCCATCCACTGGCGGGCATCGAGTTTCAGCGGCGGGCCGAATCTGCGGCCTACGAGATGGGCTCGGGCTCTTACCAGTGCCCGACGCACCGGGCGAGTGACTTTCTCAGGCACAGGCGCAGTCATGGCAAGGTGCTGACAAGTGCCCCGAGAGGTGCTTTTGCAGGGTCGCTGGCTGATTTTCTGCCACCGATGATGCTGAAAACGCTTGAACGCGGCCTGCCTGTGATGGATAGATCGTTACGCGGCGCATTTTTAAAAGAGGCTGTTCTTGTCGGCCCGGAAGCCAGGGGTTCAAGCCCGGTCAAAATTCCGAGAGAAGACCTGAGCCGGGAAACACCGGGGATAAGTGGTCTGTATCCCTGCGGCGAAGGAGCGGGGTACGCAGGCGGAATTGTGAGTGCTGCGGCTGATGGCTTGAGAACGGCCCGGGCCATTGTCAGCCGATATGCCGTGACTGGCTGAATATGTTTGAGAGAAGCGGAATCTGGCGTTTTCAGGGTTTACCGAGAATACGACTGATTTCGTCCATCTCGCGAAGTAAGCGAAGAGCCCGCTGGTAGCGTTTTTCAGCGGCTGATTTCTCGATACCAAGATTTTCAGCAATGACCCGAAAATTCTCAGTTTCGTGCAGATACATCTCTACGACAACTTTCTGACGCCATGGAAGCTGGGCTATCGCCTTATGGAGCAGCGAGCCGACTTCTTGGCGGGTGGCGTAGTCAAACGGCTGATCGCTATTTGGGTCGATCACTTCGCGGATCATGTTGTCAGCGGCTTTGTCAGAAGAATGGCGGCTTCGTTCCAGCGAAACCATGTTGCGTCTGAGAATATCACGACGATAGCGCCGATGCAGATTCTTCATGATACCGACAAGCCAGCTTCTGAGCTGGCCATCAGATTCGCCCTTGAAGGAGTTGGCCTTGCTGAAACCGACCAGCAGAGTGTTCATAACGATGTCGGAATAGCCGATTTCATTAGCGACATCAGGTCTGACAATCTTCATTGCGACATTTTTCAGATAAAAATAGTAAGCCCTGATGACTTCGTCAGACTTGCCCTTAAGTAAAATCGGGATGGATGCAGAACTGATGGCCGAGACTGATTGCGCCGGAGATGCAGAAACTGGCGGGGTGAAATCGGGGGCGGGTATTGACATGGCCAGACTTTCGTAGCGGTAGATGAATCGTACAGCAATTCTGGAGGCAGACAATCCATGTCGAAGATTGAATTCTATCTGGCAATATTATGATGTTAAAAATCAACACGCGGAAGAAGAAAAGGAAATTTTTGGCTGATTTCCTTACAAACAACAAATGTTTTATATTAAGCGAAATGGTGATGGCTTTGATAATGCAGGCTCGCAAAAAATGAAAATGTGCCTGTTTAAGATGAGTTTTTATAATGGATCATAATATTATATCAGTGTATCAACATGTGATTAGATAGAGATAGGCTAATCACATGTTCAGCGATAGACTCACGGGCCGCTGATTGCCTCGGCCGGGACGAGTTCACGAAGGCTTTTGGGCAGTGGGAAGTGAACATCTTCGTCGCGCACGGTTTCCTCAACAATCTCGGCACCATGGCGAACTCGCAGATACTCAAGCACTTCCTGCACAACGTCTTCCGGTGCGCTGGCACCGGCAGTGACCAGAATGGAGCTTACATTTGTCAGCCATGCTTGGTCGATCTCTTCCACGCCGTCAATCAGGTGGGCATGGGGGCCAAGGCTGTGTGCGATTTCAGCCAGGCGTTTGCTGTTTGAGCTGTTTTGTGAACCAAGCACAAGAACAAGATCAACCCGCTGGGCAAGAACCCTGACGGCATCCTGCCGGTTCTGGGTGGCATAGCAAATGTCGTCTTTGGGTGGATTGGCAATCTGAGGATATTTTTTCCGCAGCGAGTGAATCACGCGATTGGCATCGTCAACCGAAAGCGTGGTCTGTGTAAGATAGGCGATTTTATCAGGATTGCCGATTTCAAGCTTCTCAACGTCATCTGGTGTTTCCACCAGAATCATGCAGTTCGGAGCTTCACCCATCGTTCCAATGACTTCATCGTGGCCCTCATGGCCAATCAAAATGATTGTGTAGCCTTCTTTTGCATATTTGATGGCTTCAAGATGAACCTTGGTGACCAGTGGACAGGTGGCGTCAATCGCTTTAAGATTACGGGCCCGGGCCTGGCTGCGGATTTCAGGGCTCACGCCGTGGGCGCTGTAGAGCAGAACCGAGCCGGTGGGCACTTCGTCAATGGAGTCAACAAAGACGGCACCTCGCCGCTTCGCCCTGGCAACAACATGATAATTGTGAACGATTTCATGATAAACAAAAACTGGCGAACCAAAATGATTAAGGGCAATGTCAAGACTTTCAATCGCCATGTTCACGCCGGCACAGAAGCCCCGCGGGTTCGCCAGATAAACTTTCATTAAGTTCCTCAGTCCGTCCACAGCCGACCCTTTCAGGTCAAATTGATTTATCTAAGTGTATTTTAGGAATGCAAAGGCACTTCGGAAAGACATCTTGTGCCTTTACCCGAGATTTTCGTGCAACAAATGGGTTTAGGCAGATTGGCGAATCAGGCGAGGATTTCAGTGATGACCTTGCCATGATCAATTTCAAGCCGTTTTCGGCCGGGGACTTCCAGGCGTTTGGCTTCAAGTCCCATGAGGTGCAGCACCGTGGCATGCAGGTCGGTGACATAATGGGCGGGTTCAAGGGCATGAAAACCGAGTTCGTCAGTCTCGCCATGCACATGACCGCCCTTGATTCCGGCGCCTGCCATCCAGATGGTAAAGCCATGCGGGTGATGGTCGCGGCCGTCTTTGCCGCCTGATCGTTGCTCAAGGCCTGGTGTTCGGCCAAACTCGGTGCAGAAGACCACGGTGACATCGTCCCACAGGCCACGTCTTTTCAAATCCTTCAGCAGGCCGGCGACAGGTTTGTCAACCGTGGCACACAGCCGCGTGTGGTTTTCTTTGAGCTTCTGGTGTGAATCCCAGACACCGTAGGGACTTGGAAAGACCTGGACAAATCGCACGCCACGCTCGACAAGCCGACGGGCAGCCAGAAGACGCTGCCCGGCCAGTTTCGTGTTGTCCTGGTTCAGGCCGTAGAGCTCGCGGGTTTCGGCAGATTCACGATTCAGGTCAACCACTTCCGGCACGGCCATCTGCATGCGGTAAGCCAGTTCATAACTGCGAATGCGGGCACGCAGGTTGGCATCGTCCGGGTATTCCACGCCTACCAGGCCGTTCAGCTCGCGGGCCAGCTCAAATTCCCGTTTCTGCTGCTCGGTTGTCATGCCGGGGGCCGGCTTGCCATAAGGAAGAGGCAAGTCAGGGTTCAGGTCAATTGGCACACCGCCATATTGGGGGCCGAGATAATTGGCTTCAATCGATTGACGTGTGTCAGAGCGGGTTGGCCCGCCCAGAACAACGAATTGGGGCAGATTATCATTCAGCGAGCCAAGGCCGTATGTGACCCATGCGCCGATGGAGGGCTGAACTTCATCGAGCCTGTGGCGACCGGTGTGGATCTGGTTTTCGGCTGCGTGGTCGTTATCGGTTGTCCACATGTTTCGCACGAAGGCGATGTCGTCAACGCATGTGCCGAGATTGGGCCACCAGTCGGAAACGGCAATACCCGACTGGCCATATTGCTTGAAGCCAACCTGAAGCGGATAGATAATCGGATATCTGTCGCGGACATTGATCTCGGAAGCCACCACACTGCGCGAGCGTTTGTCGTGCAGTGGGTTTTTCAGGGGGTTTTCCAGGCCGGTTTTGTCAAACGTAATACCCGAATATTGATTCAGTGCAGGCTTCGGGTCGAAGGTTTCAATGTGGCTGTAGCCGCCGGATAGGAAGATCCAGATGATCGATTTGGATTTTGGCGGATGTGTCGGGCGACCATCAGGAATGCCCTGAGGGG
>JBJTRR010001181.1:0-5754 GCA_046076185.1 bacterium
TAAATATAGGCCGGTTCATAGGATTTGAGCGTGACAAAGCTGTCGCCCGATTCGGTTATGTCTGACCACGGCGACCACAGAACCACAGCAGCGGGCGTTTTCAGGCTGTCGTCACGCATCTTCAGCACAGCCCCGGCAGCCAGTGCCCCGCCGGCCGAGTCGCCAAAAACTGCCGTTTTTTGCATATCATGGCCTGCCTGCCCAAGTGCGGCCAGCACAGCCACAACTTCACCAATCACCTGCGGCCAGCGGGCGGCGGGCGGGTTGGTGTAATCGATTGAAATCACTCGCATGCCGGTGCCATGGGCTGCCACGGCACTGCTTGAAAGCGTGCTGCGTGCCGTGAAAAACGTATAGGCCCCGCCATGGGCATAAACCAGCACACGGCCGTCGTCCACCCAGCAGGCGGGCTTGATATCAAGCACCGGCACACCGCCCAGGCTTTTTTCCGCGATCGAAACGCCAAGTCTATCTGCAATAGCCTGGCAGCCTTCCAGCCGCTGGGCTTCATAATCGGCATGAATAGCGGCCCAGGCGGCATGATCATCGGGCAATGGCCGCATGGGAATGAGTTCGGCATCGGGCACGGTTTCGTAATAGTTTGCCCACTCGGGCGAAACCGTTTTCGGCAGAAAGGTGCGTTCATTGTAGCTGGCCATCGATAGAAGTTCCTTAGTCGCCAATGTTTAGGTCTTAAACCCTTACACCCAACTTGCGAAGCTGGTTCACCAGTAATTCGGTATCGGTGTAGTGCAGGGCGTGCAGGCCGGCCGATTGGGCACCGGCCACGTTTTCAGCCATGTCGTCGATAAAAACACACTCGTCGGGGCGAACACCGGCCACCGTGTGGCATCGCTCGTAAAAAAGCCTTGCCGGCTTCATTGCACCAACTTCGTGTGACATGACAAGCCCGTCAAAGCGGTCGAGCAGCCCTGCAAACTGCCGCCGAAACTGCCGGGCGTGAATCGCATTGGTGTTCGACCCCAGCACAAGGGCATATCCGGCATCTTTCAGCTGATGGGCCAGGGCATGCACCGGCTCGTTGGCCGTGAAAATATCAGCCCAGTCGGCCGCAAGTTCCGCAACCGTTTGCGGTAGTTCCAGGCGAGTCTTCAGCTCTTCCAAAAAAGTATTTTCAGCTATACGCCCGCTTTCCAGATCCATCAACAGAGAGTGAAAGCCCAGCCCCATCGCCATGGCCATCAAATCGGCCCCTGAAAGCCCGAGCGGCTGACCAATCCGTCCTGCAGCAATTTTGTAATCAAAATGGGCGATCACATTACCGAAATCAAAAACAACTGTGCTGATCTGCATCGTTCTCGCCTGATCAATTCTCAATAAGGTGCACCACAGACGATAAATTTTGACAGCTCTATCAAAATTATCGCGACCGATGCCCCAATCACTCCGTTATCCACTTGCCCGAAACTGCCTTCTGCGGATATTCTCAGGTATCGAGTCATCCTGAAGCAACACCTGGCATCTGTTTTTTCATAGCATATGCCCCCTGATGGAGTTTTTTGCATCATGACCATGCCCGGCGACCGCATCAGCCAGCTTCTGGAAGAATTCAAGCGATCTCGCGATGTCATGGTGGGCGAGCTTTCCAAGGTGGTTATTGGCCAGGGCGATGTGGTTGAACTCATTCTGGCATCAATCTTTACGCGTGGCCATGTGCTGCTGGTTGGTGTGCCGGGGCTGGCCAAAACGCTGCTCGTCAGCTCGCTGGCCAAGATTCTTGATGTCAGCTTCAAGCGCATTCAGTTCACACCCGACCTGATGCCTTCAGACATCACCGGTACCAACGTGCTTGAAGAGCCTGAATCAGGCAAGCGGGCCTTCCGCTTCATTCAGGGGCCACTTTTCGCCAATATTATTCTGGCTGACGAAATCAACCGAACCCCACCCAAAACACAGGCAGCCCTGCTGCAGGCCATGCAGGAACGCGAAGTGACCGTGGGCCAGGACACGATGAAGCTGCCTGAACCGTTTTTCGTGATTGCCACCCAGAACCCGATTGAGCAGGAAGGCACTTATCCGCTGCCTGAAGCCCAGCTTGACCGATTTATGTTTGATGTGCGTGTGGGGTATCCGACACTTGAAGAAGAAGAGAAAATCTTGACAACCACCACACGCGGGGAAACGCACGAGCTGACCAAAGTGCTTTCAGGCCGGGCAATTGTGAACCTTCAAAAGCTGGTGACGAGTGTGCCGGTTTCTGATTATGCCGTGAAATATGTGGCCCGGCTGGTGCGTGCCACCCGGCCTGGCGACCCTTCTGCACCGGCATTTATCAAAGAAATGGTTGATAATGGTGCCGGCCCCCGCGCGGGGCAGAACCTGATTCTGGGTGCAAAGGCCATGGCCGCGATGGATGGCCGATACAGTGTCTCGCTTGATGACGTTCGTAAGGTTGCCATACCCGTGCTGCGACACCGCGTGATGACCAATTTTCAGGCCCAGGCTGAAGGACAGACATCTGACAGCATTGTGGCCCGGCTCGTGCGAGAGATACCCGAGCCTGAAGTGCCGAAATACGAGCAGCGCAAAGCTTGATGCATTTCATTAACGGTCGGGGCAAGTCGCACGCGAACTCAGCGTGCAAACCAGGGGCGGGCAAGGCGAAAACGTGGCCAATCCAGCCGAAAAATTTCTGAAGCCGGAAGTTATCCGCAATGTATCGCGGCTCGACCTGCGAGCCAAATTCATTGTCGAAGGCTTTCTCTCGGGCCTGCATGCCAGCCCGTTTCATGGCTTTTCGGTGGAATTCAGCGAGCATCGCAAATATACGCCCGGCGATAACATTTCAGATATTGACTGGAGCGTTTTTGCCAAAACCGACCGTTTTTACGTAAAACGATTTCAGGCCGAAACCAACCTGACCGGCTATTTGCTGATGGATCTTTCGGCCTCGATGGGCTATACCTATCGGCAGGATCTGACAAAATTCGAATATGCAATCAGTCTGGCTGCGGCGCTCGGATATCTGATGGTTCAGCAGCAAGACCCGGTGGGCCTGATTGCCTTCGACGAAAAAGTGCGTGAAAGCCTGCCACCACGCAGCCGCAAGGCACACTTGGCCAATATCCTTTCGGTGCTGGCAAGGCTTTCGCCATCAGGCAAAACCGACTTGCCGGCCTCAATCCGCCAGGTGGCCCAGATGGTGCGGCACCGCAGCCTGGTCATGATTTTTTCTGATCTTCTTGTTGATCCCGAGCCACTTTTGCGGGCCGTTCACCGGCTGCGGCACAGCGGCCACGAAGTGATTGTGTTTCACATTCTTGACGAGGCCGAAGCCGTCTTTCCGTTTGACGGAGTGGTTGAGCTGGAAGACCCCGAAACGGGTGAGATGATCACAGTGGACGCCCTTGGCGTTAAGGCTGATTATCTTGAGCAGGTGGCGGAATTTCAGAGCCAGTACAAGCGGGACTTCTTCCGGGCAAGGGTTGATTATGTACCCCTGCACACCGGTATGCCATTTGACAAAGCATTGATGGGGTATTTGCTCAGCCGCCAGCGCAAGGGCTGATCAAAACTCTGGATTTTCAGGGAAATCGAAGCGATGAATCTTTCGGTGGTGCACTTGGGACTGATTGCAGGGGTGGCACTTGCGGCCATTCCGGTGATTATCCATATGGTGATGCGCCAAAAGCCGAAGCACATCATTTTCCCGGCCCTGCGGCTTTTGAAGGCCCGCCAGAAGCAGACAACACGCCGCCTTCGTATTCGCCAGTGGGCGTTATTGGCGTCACGCATGGCCATTATCAGCCTGATGGCCCTGTGCCTGGCCAGACCAACCTGCAACACCACTGCCCCGCTGGGCGAATCCAACGTGCCGGCTGCCATCGCTCTGGTGGTTGACACCTCTCTTTCCATGCAGTGGACAGACGCCCGAAATCGCGACCGTCTGACAGAAGCCAAAGAGCTTGTGACGAGTGTCGTGAAAGAAACGCCCATCAGCAGCCAGATTTTTTTGATTGATTCGGCCGAGCCTGTGGAAACACCGGCAATGTCGCCCGCCAGTGCCGAGGCTCGCATTAAATCGCTGGTGCTTAAGCCCGGTAACCGCCCACTGAATGCCGCAATAGAGGCCGCTTACCGCAGTGTGACTAAATCTGACAGGCCCCGCCGCGAAATTTATGTCCTGACCGATTTGACCACCAATTCTCTTGAAATTGACAAACCCATTGAGCGGGCACGCAATGCCGACCCCGAGAAGGCCAAAGAATCGCCGGTTCAGCTTTATCTTCTCAGGTTAAATCCGGACGAGCCTGCAAATTCAGGACTTCGGAAACTGGAATTCGACTCTTCGGCCGCCGTTGTGGGTGAGCCGATCGACATTAAGTTTGAGCTGACCAACCAGGGCCCGGCCACGACCCGAATTCTTGAATTGTGGCTAGATGGCCGCAAACGCGAACAAAAAGCCGTTGAACTTTCGGCCAACGCCGACCAGGAGATCATTCTGCGTACTCCGCCGCTTGATGCCGGGCGCGATGGCCTTCATCAAGGCGAAATTCGCATTCGCGACGACGACCCCATGGCATTTGACAACACAGCCTATTTCACGCTGGCCGTCCGCCCGCCTGTGCGCGTGCTGGTGGCAACAGACCTTGAGCAGGATGCTCTTTTTCTGGCTGAGGCTCTTGACCCCGCCCGCACAGCCCGGGGCGGCGAATCGGTTGGCGTTTCGCGGCCGTTTCGCGTTGAGATTGTTCGAATCAGCCAGCTTGCTGATCGCCTGAAGGGTGAAAATCGCCCGCAGGCTGTCATTATCAATAACGCGGCCACAATTCCCGAACCGCTCTGGACACAGCTCAACCTGGCGGTGCGTTCCGGCCTTGGCCTGGCCGTGGCACTGGGTGATCGCTCAAAAACAGAATCTTACAGTAGTCCATCCGCCCGCCAGCTTCTGCCCGCCGACGCCGTGACTCGCGTTGAAGCCAAGCCTGGCGAGCCGCTGGGCCTGACCAGCCCAGACCAGAGCCACCCGATTTTTTCGCAATATACCGAGGAACTGCGCACGGAACTTGGTACTGTGCCGGTTTTTCGCTATGAAAAAATGGCCAGGGCCGAATCAGGCACTCGCGAACTACTGAAAATCTCTGACGGCAATAGTGCTCTCGTCGAGCGTGTTTTTGATAAAACTGTGCCGGGCCGCGTGCTTTTGTGGTCTATTCCTCTGGCGCGGCGGCCATCGTCAACCGATGCGGCGGCCTGGGCTGATTTTCCTCGTTCATGGTCGTTCGTGCAGGTCGTCAACCGCATGGCTGCCTATCTGGCCGATTCGGCGGATGACTCGGCAGTGATCGAAGCCGGGCGAGATATTTCACTGCCTTTTGATCCGCTGAAGGGCTTTAATGCGGCACTTGTCAAAGGGCCGGGCGACCGCCCCGGTGAGCGCCGTATGATCGATGCTGCCGACACACGTCTGATCGTTGCCAATGCCGACATGCTTGGCCACTGGGGCGTGGGCTTCACCGGGCCGGGCAATACGGCCTTTTCCAGCGGATTCAGCGTTAATCCGCCATCGGCTGAAAGCCAGATTCGTACACTTTCATCCGACCAGCTTGATCAAATTTTTGGAAAAGGTGAATATGCGCTGGCCAGGGACACGGCAACCCTTGAAAAAGCAGTGGGGCTGGCTCGTGTGGGTGTCGAGTTTTTCCCCTGGCTGATGCTGCTTCTGCTTATGGTTATGACACTTGAAAATTATCTGGCCAATCGCTTTTATCGCGAAGAGCCCGCTGCGGTCGC
>JBJTRR010001182.1:0-9934 GCA_046076185.1 bacterium
TCTCGGCCTGGGCAATTTCCTTCTCGATCATCAGTGTCTTTTCACGAGCGGTTCGCAGCGTTTCCTGCTGTTTCGACCGCTCGTTCTGAATGTCCTGCAGGCGGTTGGAATGCAGCCGCGACTCTTCTCTGGCTGCCTGAAACTCCTTTTGTAGCTCAAGCAGTTTGTCGGCCAGTTGTTTCAGCACTTCCTGCGACGCCTCGCCCAGCGATTTGTCGCGAAAATCGTCCTGGGCTTTGCTTACCTGCTCGTTCAGCAAATCAGCCTTTTTGCGGGCATTATCCCGAAGCTGGGCCTCAAGCGTCACTTGCTTGTCAAGATTGGCCACCAGCTCGGTCGCCATCGTTTCGTCTTGCCTGGCTGTCTCAAGCTGGCTGTTCAGTTCCGCAATATCATCCTGAAATTTCGCAATCTGATCCTGCACACGCCGGGCCAGTTTTGAGTCATCGGCTTCGGCTTTTTTCTCATCGGCCTCATCAGCTTCAGGCTTCTTTTCACCGGCTTTTGGCTCGGCCGGTTTTTTCCCGATCAGCCCGCCCGTTGCTGTTGAAGCCACCAGCGAGGCCACACTGTTTTCCGGCTTCTTCGCCGGCTCGCCCGGTTTTGAAACCGTTTTTTCAGGCTCAGGCTTCTCTTCAGCTTTCGTCGTGCTCTCTTTTTCGACTGTTTTTCTGGCGGCTGTCGTGCCTGCAGCGGTTGCTGCTGGTGTTACCGATTCGGCAGGCTTGGAAAGTCGCTCAAGTGCCGCTTTGTCCGCGGTAATCTTCTTCTCGATCGTCAGGATCTTCTCCTGCAGCGTCTTGTTATCGACAATCTCCAGCTCGAAGGCTTTCAGTGCACCGGCCCGGGCCTCTTCCGTGTCATGAATTTCAGTATTCACCTCGGCCACCAGCTCGGCATCTGGCTGCTCTCGCGACTGCAAATCAGCCAGTTTCGCCTTCTGCTCCTTCAGCTTCGCATCAATGCTTTTAAATCTGGCCTCGGCCTTGCTGAACTTGCTTTCGGGCAAGGCCTGGTCGGCCAATTGTTTTTTCAATCCCTCGAGCTGCTTTTCCTCGCCGTCAATCTGGCTTCTCAGCTCGGCAATTTTAGTGGCACTTGCAGCCGGATCCATCGCAGCTGCCGGCTTCACCGCCGGGTCGGTTTTCCGAGCCCCTGCCTTTGCCGGCGGGGCCTGTGCGGCGGTTGATTTGCTGGTCTGTTGCAGAGCTGGGGCTGTTGCCGGGCCAGCCAACAAAGCCACCACCAAAACCCAGGCGGGCATCTTGAGAAGGCTCTTGGCAACCGACACAGAAGCAGACATGGCCCGACCCCCGGAATCAGAAATCATCATTATTTATGCCATTTTGCCTGAATTTCAGCCGATCCGTGGCTTATCCTGGCAAGACTCTACTTTCAGAATAACCAAATCCTGTAATTTTCCAATCCGGATTATCAATTCTGCTTCCAAAAAAATAACATAAAGCTCTTGGCAAAATACACTTGCAAAAATCAGTCTGGTTGCCACAGGTCTTCCCACCGGTTGATTTTGCCCAGGTGACACGCTTCAAGAAACGCCTGCACCGGTCGGCAGACAGTTGTCGAGCTTTGGCCCGCCACCCTTTCCCTGTGGCTGATTTCGCGTGTACTTGTGCGAATGACAACAGCGCTCGGGTGCCACGGCAATTGGCCCAGATTCGCAAGATAATCGCTGAATCGGCCGCTGCGAAACAGAAAAAATTCGACATCAGAAATATAATAGCAGCCAACCTGCCGCTTTTCCCGCCGTAAATACGCACCCAGCTTTGAAAAAACGGTCTCATTACCCCTGGAATTGGCCGACCAGTCGCCTGTGATGGGGTAGATATGCCCTGACGACGATAACTGTCGCACAGTGGCATACGATTCATCGCTGGCCAGCCAGTGGCCGGGCTTGCCAGACCGGCTTGGCCCGGTGATCATTTGCCTGATTGTCGGATACATCTTCAGGGCGAGAAATCTTGTCTCAGGCCCTGGCCCCGCAAGCCTGGCCTGTATTTTTGCAATTTCATTAAGGTCATCAGGGCTGAAATCATGCAATAGCCTGATGACGGCTTTGACTTTTTCCTGAACTTCTCGAAGTTTTTTCTGATCCAGTTCCGCTTTTTCAAAACCAGCCATGATGGCTTCTGCTGATAATGGCTTTTGATGGTTCTGCTGGCCTGAAAATCGTCGAGCCCAGAAATTCTCCAGATATTCCATTCGTGATTCAGATAATTGCAATAATGCCTGATGCAGAAAATGCAATAACTGGTTCTTACGCCTGTAATCAATAATAAAACTCATGGCCGGTCGGGCATAGGCCATCAGAGTAAAATTCTGATCGGGGCCGACACCAAGATAAACCTGCCCGGTGGGCACTTTGCCATCCAGTTCATCGACCACCGAAGCGATGGAATCTTCGTTCGTCATCAAATTATCGGCTGAGGCCGGCCCGCTGGGCTTGTCGCTCAGAATTTGAATCAAATGCGATGCATCACGGCCCGAATCATCTGCTGCCGATAAATTCCCCAGAGCTAAAAGCATTGGCAGAACAATTGAATTTCGCCTGGTCAGTTCAGGCGATTGCATTTCACACGCCTTCCACGCGCACATGCTCTACCTCATGCTGCACCAGCCAGGCCATCAGGTCTTCCTGTTCGTCGGTCAGTTCCACTTCCGTTTTATTGGCCGTATCCAGCGGGCTGACCAGATAAATCACACCCTCTTCATGCCAGGTGCGGGTTTCATTCAGCGGGAAATGAAATTCATTTTCACCGAGCTTCGGAATACCCTGAGCATCGGCAGCCGATGCAAAATAAATGAACTGCGATCTCAGTCGGGTAGAAACAGTAAACGCAGGCACTTCAGGCCGACCCACTGCAACAATTTTCATTTTGATTTCTTCCTTAGAATTTCAATTCCAATTGTCTTTATTTCACGACCAGGTCAATTGCCGCGAAATGCTCATGATCGCTATTGGTCTGGCGGCTTTCGACACGCACCATATAAACGCCCGGGTTTTTGATCACCATCCTGTTGCGGCCACCAGCCCGCGCACCCGGCTTGAAGTCCATGTCAAAGGCGGTTTCCAGCTCAACATCGCCTGAAATGTCAGGCAATTCCTTCTGGCCCACCTTGTCGGCTTTGGCAACATAAAAATGCATGACGACGTTTGTCAGTGTCTTGGTCGGGTACACATTCTGAAAAACCCACTGAATCTGGATCGGTTCGCCGGCTTTCACTTCCAGTACGGGGCGTGGCGATTTGCCCACAGGCGGCGGGGTCTGGTCAACAAAAGTCGTTTCTTTTTTGCCGCCGGCTTCCACTGTCAGTTCCACTTTGGCGTGCTCGGCCGGGGCTGGAACACAGTTTGCGATGAGTATTCCCGCCAGGGCCAGTATTTTTGCGATTTGTTGCTTTGGCATGTTCGTCGCCTTCCACTATTTTGCAGATTTCATTTCATTTTACGTTTTTTCGAGGTTATCGCACAGATATCATTGTGCCGTGTATCTTGGCGGCACGGCAATGCCCAGGTTCGACCTTTTGCCGTAAAGGAACCGGAGGTGGTGGTCGAGATGGCCAATGTATTTGGCCAGAAGGGCCGCCAGTGTCACCGGCCCCGTCTCGCTGTGCATGCCCTTGCGTGCAAATGCATCGTCGGGCAGCGTTTTCAAAATGCGCGTCATCCAGCGTCGATTTGCCGTAAAAATGGCCACGGCATCTTCCAGCGGGGCGTGTGAATAATCAAGCCGGGCCATCCAGGCTGATTCGTCATAGGCCATCAGTGTCGGGTTCTCTTCGGCAATCACGCGTTTCATGCGTTCTGCACCGTTTAAGTCGCTGTCAACCAAATGTGCGATCAACTGCCTCAGTGTCCATTCGCCCGGCCAGATCTTTTCATCAGCCTTTGATTCGGGAATTTCAGCCGTGGCATAGACCAGAAGCGGGCCACCGTTGGCATATCGCTGAATCACATCGTCTCGACTCATATCAGCCACATTTCCTTTTCCGCCAGGTTCATCGCGGTTACCATGCGTGTTAAGTGCAACCATCAAAGTGCCAGTTCGCGGGCCAGCCTGCGGCCAAAAAGCCCCAGTGCCACATAGCTGACACCTGTCGTGATAATTTCAAATGCAATCAGTGTGCCAATAAACCAGAGGCCTGAGCGTAATTCCTGCCAGAGCATCAGCCCTAGGATAAAGGTAATCAGCCCGTTGGCCAGCATCCAGCCCCACGACGGAAAGCGGTATATCAGCCCGGCGAAGATCAGCATCATCCCTTCCACCATGAAAAGCGTGCCAATAAACAGGGTGATCGTCTCGGCGGCCATGGCCGGCCGGGTCACCATCACCAGCCCGGCCACTGCTCCGATGGAAGCCGATATCAAATGAAAGAAAAACCCGGCCCACTCGCGTGAGCGATAAGCCGCCAGCAATTCCACGCCGCCACGCACCAGAAGCAGCACGCCGAAGTAAATCATGCTGGTCAGTGTCAAAGTCACAACCATGCCCAGGCCCGTAATGCCCAGCAGTGTCACAATCACGCCAAAAAAGATAAACCAGTTGGCATTTCGCTTGATCGGCAGCAGGTTGCCGTGCATCAGGTCGGTTGGCATTGGCGGCAATTCTCTCCCCGAAAACGATCGCTTGTTCGCGTCAGAATGGTTGAACAATAAAGGTTATCACATAGGGCCACTCTCCCGCCAGTTGGGGTCGGAAGATCATCAGGGCCGTTTCAATCTGACTCATTGAAGCCAACAGCCGCCCGCCCGCCAAGTTTGAAAATGCCCTCTGGCATAGCTTGGTGTGTGTCCCACGACATTTCTCACCCCAATTGCGGCTTTCAGGCTGAATCGGCATAATAACGATTCAAAAAATACTGATCCACTTTCAAGGAAGCCAAGGCGCACTCGACATGCAGACCGACCAAATTGCCGACGTGCTTGACGACATGGGCAGCCTGCTTGAAATCAAGGGCGAAAACCCCTTTCGCTGCCGGGCTTATCACAATGCGGCCGATGCCCTGAGGGGTGTCACCGGTAATTTGTCAAACATGATTGCCGATGGCTCGCTTGACGAAATTCCTGGCATTGGCACGGCCATGCATGCCAAAATTGCCCAGCTTGCCACCAGCGGCCAGTGCAATGAATTTGAAGCCCTGAAGCGTGAAGTGCCGCCGGGCCTGCTAGACCTTTTACGCGTGCCGGGCCTGGGTGCCAGGAAAATTAAGGCCATGCGAGAGGCACTGAAAATCACCGGCGTGGCCGATGTTCGAAAAGCCGCCGGCGAAGGCAAAGTCGCCGAGATCAAAGGCTTTGGTGCCAAAACCCAGGCCAAAATTCTTGAAGGCCTTGATTTTCTCGACACCACCGGCTCTCGCATGATGCAAAGCACTGCCCGGCGTCTGGTCGCCCCGATTTTTCAGGCTGCACAAAGCCATCCCGACACCATCAGGGCCAGCATTTGCGGCAGCCTTCGGCGGCGGGCCGACACCATCGGCGACCTTGACATTCTGGTCTCAACCGACCAGCCCCAGCGGCTTCTGGCCGATATGGCCGCCCTGGCGGAAGTGGTTTCCGTAATCGCCCATGGCGATACCAAGCTTAGCGTGCGGCTTTCGCAGGGTGCCCAGTGCGACATTCGCGCCGTGACCGACGCCCAGTTTCCCTATGCCCTGAATTATTTCACTGGCTCAAAAGCCCACAATATCGCCATGCGCAAACGGGCCATCGCCCGTGGCCTGAAGCTCAGCGAATACGGGCTTGATCACGAAGACGGCCGCCCCACGCCGTGCCGCGATGAATCTGACATCTATCAGGCACTTGGCCTGGCTTATGTTCCGCCCGAGCTGCGCGAAGACAGCGGCGAATTTGCCATGGCTGAAGCGGGCAAGATACCGAAACTGATTGAAACGGCCGACCTGACAGGCACGTTTCACTGCCATACTGACTGGAGCGACGGTGCCAACACGCTTGAACAGATGGCCCATGCGGCAATCGACCGGGGCTGGCATTATCTGGGCATTTCTGACCACAGCCGCGCGGCCGCCTATGCCGGTGGGCTTAGCATTGAAAAAGTGCAGCAGCAGTGGGCCGCGATCGACGTCCTGAACGAAAAACTCGCAGGCAGGCTCACGATTTTCAAGGGCATTGAGTGCGATATCCTGATCGACGGCTCAATGGATTATCCCGACGAAATTCTGGCCGGTTTCGACTTCGTCGTCGCCAGCATTCACAGCGGCTTCGGGCATGATCGCGATGCCCAGACCAAAAGGCTCATTCGTGCCGCCGAAAACCCGCATGTCACCATGCTGGGCCACCCCACAGGCCGGTTGCTGCTGAGCCGGGCAGGCTATCCGGTTGATCTTGAGGCCGTGATCGACGCCTGTGCCCGCACCGGAACGATGATTGAAATCAATGCCAGCCCCTATCGGCTGGATCTTGACACACTGCACTGCCGGCTGGCGGTTGACCGCGGCGTGATGCTTTCCATCAACCCTGATGCACACTCGACAAGCGGGCTTGACGACGTGGAATATGGCATTGGCGTGGCGCGGCGGGCCGGGCTGACCGAAAAGTCAGTGTTGAACACTCTTGCAACAAAAGCTATATTGGCGGAACTCAAGCGTAAGCCACGCTGAGAAATACGTCACAATAGCATCAGGGTCATGAACGAAATCAGGGCCCTGATTGGAATGAAATTTGCAACTTGCATATAATTCAATAATCGGGCTGCATGGTGCGGGCCGCTGAATGGAAAGGCGACAACGATGACTCTGACTCAAAGCCGGATGGACGCGGAAAAGCGATTCACCGTTGAGGAAGCCAATCGGATGCTGCCGCTGGTGCGTGCTATTGTCGATGACCTGCGACAACAGCAGCAGGTTGTTGATGACCTGACCAGTCGCCTGAATCGGCTGAAGCGGGCCGCCAAACGCCCCGGTGCTGAAAACGACGCCGAATATTCAGCCGAAATGCGCGAATTTGAGCACGACCTTATCTTGGAAGTCGTAAAACGCGACAGCTTCCGCCACGAGCTTTTTCGCCTTGGTCTGATTTCAGGCGAGCCGGCAGGCCACTGCGACTTTCCTACAATTATTGAAGGCCAGGAAGCCTGCCTTTGCTGGATGGCTGGCGAACCCGAAGTGAGCCACTGCCACGACACCTTTGAGATGTTCGACGATCGTCGGCCGATTTTTGCCGGCGCAGGTCGCAGCGAATAATTGCCATGTCACCGACACGCGTCGTTACCATCGACGGCCCCTCAGGCGCCGGTAAATCGACAATCGCTCGCGAGCTGGCCCATCAGCTTGGCTGGTCAATGCTCGACACCGGCTCAATGTATCGTGTAGTCACCTGGGCAGCTCTTGAACAGAATGTTGATCTGAACGACCCGGAAGCCCTGGGGCGGCTGGCGGCATCGCTTGAAGCCAGGTTCGACGAAGGTCGTGCGTGGGTCGGCACGGTTGAAGTCAGCACGAAAATTCGCGACCCGGAAATTTCTCGAAAAAGTGGCTTTATTTCCAAGGCCCGGCCCGTGCGTGAAATTTTGGCTGGCTGGCAGAAGCACGAGGCCACCAAACGCAATATCGTGACCGAAGGCCGCGACCAGGGCACAATCATCTTCCCCAATGCTATTGTCAAATTCTTCCTGACCGCTACTGACGACGAACGTGCCCGCCGCCGCCACCGTGAATTGCTGGATAAAGGCCACGAAATTCGGCTGGAACAGGTGCTGGCTGACCAGAAGGAACGCGACCTGCGCGACGAGCAGAACGCCCTGGCTCCCATGGTTCCGGCAAAAGATGCGAAAATCATTGATTCGTCAAACCTGACATTTGAGCAGGTGCTTGAAGTCATGCTTGCTGAAATCGACACGAAAATCAGTCGCTCAGGCCACCCCAATGCCAGTTGAAACCTCTGACAGCTCGAACCGCACGCCCCTGCTTCGCCTTTGGTATGGCCTGGTGCGAATGGTGTTCAGCGCCGTCCTCATCACCACTTGCGGCATAAGGGCCAGCGGCCGCCGCAATGTTCCGGCCACCGGCGCCACCATGATGATGGCCAATCATGCCAGCTTTTACGACACCATCATTCTGGGCGTGGCCCAGCGCCGGATGATCGACTTCATGGCCCGTTCCGGCCTCTTTATCCCCATTCTCGGCCCGTTCATCAGCAGCATGGGGGCTTTCCCCATCCAGCGAGACGGCGGCGGCGCGACAGGCATAAAAGAGACGCTGAAACGCCTGAAAAACGCCCGCCTGATCGGCCTCTTTCCCGAAGGCACGCGCACGCCCGACGGCACCCTTCAGCCACTTCGCCCCGGCATTGCCAATATTGCCCGAAAGTCAGGCTGCCAAATTCTTTGCGTGGCCATCTACGGCGCATTTGAAGCCTGGCCTCGCAGCCAGCCCTGGCCTGGTTCATGGCAATTTCATGTGCATTATGAACCACCGATCACACCCGCCGACCTTGCCGGTAAGACCGACGACGAAGCCATGGGCATGATGCGCCAGAAGCTGGAACTGGCCCTGGGCCATGCCCGTGCATCGGTTGACCGGCTGCGCGATTACAGAATGTTCTGAAGCTTTTTTTGATTCGCTCTACAGCTTTATGCTGCCCATTTCGTGATTTTTCTGGAATTTGGCCGGGCATCGCGGCAATATTATGTGATTCACCCATGACATCATTGAAATTGAACCATCCAGTCATCTGATTCGTCAGGAGCCCATCATGAATTCGCCCTCATCCTCCCGCCGCTCGTTTCTGCACACCGCTGCCGCCGGAACCGTGGCCACGCTGGCCGCCGGCCTTGCCAGGGCCGACGACACCATAACCGTTGGCGGCAAAAGCGTGCCTTCCACCAGCTCTCGCGATTATCGCCCCGGCGCCCTGCCCGTTCGCTACCCCGACCCGCACATCATCGGCCTTGATAAACGCTTCGACGCCCTGAAGCTGGGCAATACGCCCATCAAACGCATTGCCCACGGCTTCCTCTGGGCGGAAGGCCCAGCCTGGAACGGTGTCGGCCGATACCTGATGTGGTCTGACATTCCCAACGACTGCCAGCACCGCTGGATTGAAGACGATGGCCACGTCAGCAAATTCCGCTCGCCGGCCGGCAATTCCAACGGCAACACGTTTGATCGCGAAGGCCGCCAGATCAGTTGCGAACACGGCAACCGCCGCGTGGTTCGCTATGAATACAACGGCACCACCACCGTGCTGGCCGACCAATTTGAGGGCAAACGCTTTAACGCACCCAACGATGCCGTGGTCGCCCCCGACGGCGGCATCTGGTTCACCGACCCCGGCTATGGCAGCCTCATGCACTATGAAGGCAACAAGGGCCCTCTTGAAATCAAGGAAGCCATTTACCGCATCGACCCAAAAACCGGCAAAGTTGCCAAAGTGGCCGACGACATCTTCAAGCCCAACGGCCTTTGCTTCTCGCCCGACCACAAACGGCTTTACGTGGCCGACACGGGCAGCAGCCATTATCCCCAGGCCGCCAAAGAGATTAAGGTGTGGGATGTGGTGAAAGACGGCACCGCCCTGGCCAATGGCCGCACGTTTGCCTCAATGGCGTTTGAGAATCGCGAAGGACTGGCCGATGGCATCAGGGCCGACCGCGACGGCAATATCTGGGCCTCAGCCGGCTGGGTGGGCGATGGCTACGATGGCGTGCACTGCTTTGCCCCCGATGGCAGCCGCATTGGTGTGATTCTACTGCCTGAAATCTGCTCGAACGTCGCCTTCGGCGGCCGCAAGCGGAACATTCTCTTCATGACGGCCAGCACATCGGTTTACATGGTCTATACCGAAGCCATCGGCGCCGGCTATGCGTGATGAGCCAGGCAACAAGAAAGGGTGGGTGCAACCTGCCTTTTCTGTCGATAGACGTCGATGATACGAATCACGATAACTACAGCGGTA
>JBJTRR010001183.1:0-2562 GCA_046076185.1 bacterium
CGGGTGGTGGCACTTGAGAGCCGGATGTCGGACCAGACGGCCACTTTAATTGAGCGTGCCGGCGGCGTGGTGGTGCGTGCCCCTTCCATGCGGGAAATTGCCATTGCTGAAAACCTGGCTGCCCTGGAATTCGCCAGAAGCCTGATGGCTGGTGCATTTGATGCGGTGATCTTTCTGACGGGCGTGGGCACAAAGCACCTGGCGGAATCAATCGAGACAGCCATTCCCGCTGAGACATGGCGGGCTGCTCTGGCAAATATCAAAGTAGTGGCCCGTGGGCCCAAGCCTTTCGCGGTGCTGCGTGGCTGGGGTGTGCGGGTGGATGTGCAGGTGCCCGAGCCCAACACCTGGCGGGATATATTGGAATCGCTTGATGCGAAATGCCCTGTGGCTGGCAAGGCGATTGCCATTCAGGAATATGGGGCATCCAATCAGGAACTGATCAAGGGGCTGCTTGACCGGGGTGCCCGAAGTGTGCTGAGCGTGCCGGTTTATCGCTGGGCTTTGCCTGAAGACGTTGGCCCGCTTGAGTCGGGCATTCGACGAATGATTGATGGCGAGGCCGGTGCCCTGGTGGTGACGAGTGCCCAGCAGATCAGGCACCTGGCTGAAGTGGCCGGGACCGGCGGAAATTGGGAGAGGCTGAGAGAAGCCATTGCCCGGCATGTGATTGTGGCTTCAGTCGGGCCGATTGCCACCGAAACACTTGTGGAATATGGCCTGCGGCCTGACATTGAGCCGGAGCACCCGAAGCTGGGCCCGCTGGTGCAGGCATTGGTCAGGGGCTGGAATAATACGAACAAGAGTCTTTCAGAGAAGGCCTTCGGGCCGATTGAAAACTGAAAAAGCCGAAGATAAAGACGGGAAACAGAGTGATGAGCATGGCCGTTTCAAATAAAAATCCGTTTCTGGCGGCGTGTCATCGCGAGGAGCCTTCGCAAACGCCGGTGTGGCTGATGCGGCAGGCGGGGCGATATCAGCCGGAGTATCGGGAGCTGAGGTCGAAAGTCAGCTTTCTTGAGCTTTGCCACACGCCCGAGCTGGCTGCGCAGTTGACGGTGGAAGCCGCCAACTGGCTTGATACCGACGCCGCCATTCTATTCGCCGATATTCTGCTGATCCTTCAGCCGATGGGCTTTGATCTGCAATTTGTCAAAGGCGACGGGCCTGTGATTTATAACCCGGTGCGTTCGCCGGAGGACCTGCTGCGAGTGCAGGCCATGGCCAGCCCCGAACCGCTGGATTATGTGTATAAGGCGGTGACGATGATTCGCCGTGACCTGCCCGGGCACCGCGACCTGATTGGTTTTGCCGGTGCCCCTTTTACACTTGCCTGTTATGCGATTGAGGGGGGCGGCAGCCGGCATTACGACAAGGCCAAGGCCTTTATGTATCAGCACCCCGACGCGTTTTCAGAGCTGATGGCCCGGCTGACGGAGGCGACAATTGTTTATCTGAATGCCCAGATTGATGCGGGGGCCGACTGCGTGCAGCTCTTTGACAGCTGGGTGGGAAATTTGTCGCTGCGCGATTACACCCGCCACGTTCAGCCCCACATGAAACGGCTGTTTGAGGGCATTCGCCCTGGCACGCCTTCCATTCACTTTGGCACCGACACCGGACATTTGTTGAAGGCCCAGAAGGCTGCCGGCGGATGGGTGATCGGGCTTGACTGGCGGGCTGATCTTGATGAGTCGTGGGCGGGGATTGGCCATGATGTGGCCGTTCAGGGCAATCTTGACCCTGTGATGCTGCTGGGCCCGTGGGCTGAAGTCGAGCGGCAGACGCGCATCATTCTTGATCAGGCCGGTGGCCGCCCAGGGCATATTTTTAACCTTGGGCATGGCATTCTGCCCAGCACGCCGCCGGATAACGTACGGCGACTGGTTGATTTTGTGCATGAACAAACCCGGCGATGAGCCGGGGCTGTTCAGGTGATTTCAAAAAGACCCGGCTGAAATCTCAGGCGAGGATCTCTTTAACGACGTTGCCATGAACGTCAGTCAGGCGATGGTCGCGGCCGCCATAGCGATAAGTCAGGCGAAGGTGATCAATGCCCATCAGGTGCAGAATCGTGGCATGCAGGTCGTGTACGTGCATGCGGCCTTCGGTGACAAAAGCCCCGAATTCGTCGGTCACGCCGTGAATATGGCCAGGTTTCACGCCGCCACCGGCCAGCCACATGGTGAAGGCGGCGGTGTTGTGGTCGCGGCCGTCCTTGCCTTCCGTGTTGGGCGTGCGGCCAAATTCGCCGCCCCAGATCACCAACGTATCTTCAAGCAGACCACGGCCAGCCAGGTCGGCCAGCAGGCCGGCGATGGGCTGATCAACTTCCCGGCAATTTTTGGTGTGCCCTTCGATGAGCTTGCTGTGCTGATCCCAGTCGCGATGGTTGACAATCACGCAACGCACGCCTCGTTCAACCAGCCTTCGGGCCAGCAGGCACTTCTGGCCATAATCGCCCGTGATTTTGTCGTCGGCTCCGTATAGCTCGCGGGTGGCTTTAGACTCACGCGAAAGGTCAAAGGCTTCAGCACCGGCAGACTGCATGCGATAGGCCAG
>JBJTRR010001184.1:0-3339 GCA_046076185.1 bacterium
ATCGGCGGGTGCCCGGCACTGACCATCGAAAGCTTCAGTGTTTTCAAGTCCAGAATCATCATCATCATGGAAATAAACCGGCTCTCGAAACTGAATGCCGGATTCAAAAACGGGGTCAGTATGTCGTCAAGTTGTTTAAAGGCTTTGCCCGGGTCGCAATCGGCGCGAACCACATGCCTGAGCTCGCTTGAAAGCCGGGCCATGATCAAAGCCGCCGGCAACCCCTTACCCACAACGTCGCAGACACAGATGGCCAACCGGTTACCATCCAGCCGCATGAAGTCGTAAAAATCGCCACCCACATCTTCGCGAGGCTTGTAATCCACGAAGAATTCAAAGCCGGGGATTTTCGGAAGTGCCTCTGGCAGAAAAAGTTTCAGAATTTCTGAAGCACTTTCCAGGTCAGACTTCAGCCGGGCCTGATCAACCGCCTGTCGGTGCAGGTCGGCCATCTGCATGGATGCCCCAACCTGTTGGGCAATCACCTGTAGTATCTCCAGATCCTCTCGCTTGAATTGCGATTGTTTGTCAGTATCAACCTGAATCATTCCCTTGACTTCACCGTCGGGCGTGATCACCGGGGCGACCATGACCGAACGAATTTCCATATCAAGCATGGATTCGCTGATATGGTTCGCCGGGTCGCTTTCCGTCAGAATCGCCGGGGTCCGCTCCTCGATCACCATGCGATAAATCGTTCTGGAATAACGCGGAATGTCATCTTCATTTACATTCAGAATCGATCGCCTGCGGTTCGGATTAATCTTCCACGAAAGCATCCGCAACCGATTCGTGCCCGGAACGGTCGCGTAAATAAAATAACGCCGGCCCCGTGGGAAGATGCGAATCAGTTGATCAGTCACCACAGGGCCAATCTCTTCTTCCTTGAATTTGGTCGCAAGCGTCCGGCTGATCTGCAAGATGCCTTCTATCGTCTCCTGAGGCACGGAATTTGTCATTCCCGACACAGAACCCGAAACAGAACCCAGGGTCATTTCGGGCGATGCATTTTCAATGATCTGTACAGGCGCAGGCAACACCTCAACCGGCCCATCGTGAAAACGAATCTTTTCCTTCTTGCCAACTTCAATAACGTCGCAGTTCTGAAGCAGATACGGACTGTTGGGAAGAAGCTGGATACGTTTCTCGCCGTCATCCGTCTGCCGAATGATTACCGTGCCGTTGGTGCTGTCGTTATCAACCACCGAATAACCATTTTTACCAGACAAAATGGCCATGTGGTTGCGGGTGATCTCATTGAAATTCAGTGAAATAGAGCTTTTAGGATCCCGGCCGACTCCCAGCTTCACAGTCTCGCCGCTCTTGCCCGGTTCCGGCAGTTCAATCTTTTCGTTATTGTGCGAAAGTCTCAGGTAAGCCATGCAAAATAAACCCGATGTATCTGATTTGCCCGGAATTTCCGTTGTTGGTTGTATTTATAGAATATCCGATGGAAATCATATCACCAAGTCTTTTCTTGTAAGTCACTGGCTTACGTGCAAATAATCGTCGTTCCCAATTCGATTTCGCCATCTCCGGAAATGCTTTTCTCAATCACATCAACTGATTTTCATAATCTCGGCAAGCCGTTCCTGCAGTTTTTCAAGTCGCTTGGGTACATTTTCAGTTCGTGGCACACGATCCCTGTATGTATTGAGCAAGGCCAGAATCAGTCCGGCCATGTTCAAGTCCATCGTCTCGCCAACCAGCGGGTCAAGAGTCTCAAGAAACGCCGTTTCCCGGCCATCAAATGCATCTCTGGCAGCTAAAATGACCTGCTCAAGATGATCAAACGCAATTCCGTGCACATGCCCTTCGAGGCTCGACTTCAACCGGGCCAGCCGAAGGCGATCACCATTTCGAACCAATTCGCCCGTGAATTGAACATAGGCCCGCCAGGCCCAGTCTTCATCGGTTGGAAAATAGCCGGGCACAGCCAGCCAGCCAGCCATCTGTTCCGACTTCGACACACCGACAAGTGCCTGCTGATATTGCATTTCCGCCGATTCAGCCTGCTTGATCCGCTTCCAGTCAGCCATGTCAAGCCCCGGTGGCCAGGCTGCCGGCTGGCTCAGGGTGGCCTGCCTCCTGCGGCGGCTTTGCAGCCTTCCCAGCACAAAAGCGGCCAGGCTGGCCACTGGTGTCAGCCATAACACCGCAACACCAAGGCGGCGCAGCATGAAGCGACGCGAATATCGTTGCTCAAATTCAATAAAAGGCTGGCTGAATCGGCCTGATTCTGAATGAATCGTCCCAGCATAGGCAGATTGCCTGAAAAGGCCTGGCTCGGTGCGTTCAGCCACCCCCGAACCCTGTAAAATGGCAATCACCTGGGCGATGGATGGTGGCCGCAAATCCGGCTGCTTCTCAATCATCCAGTCAACCAGTTCGGCAATGGCAGCCGGGCATTCCGGTCGCAATACCTTCACTGAAACCGGCCGTTCATGAATCTGCTTCACAGCCAGCGCGAAAGCGGATTCCGCCGTGAGAGGCGGCTGGCCTGTCAGCAGATGATGAAATGTCATACCAAGCGAGTAAATATCCGTACGAAAGTCAATTTTCTGGCTCTGCACCTGCTCGGGGCTCATATAAAGCGGTGTGCCCAGCGTGGTGCCCGTTTCTGTCAGCGATTGCATTTCCCGATTTAAATTCTGCGCCAGACCAAAATCGGCAATTTTTACTTCGCCCTGGTCAGTCATCATCAGGTTTTCCGGCTTTAAATCGCGATGCACCAGCCCAATTTCACTGGCCGCCTGAAGCCCAAGGCTTGATTGAACCATGATCGAGAGGCATTTTTCCAGCGGCAGCGGGCCCAGCTTCTGCTCAAGTCGTTCATGCAGAATTCGCCCCAGATTTCGCCCTTTCACCAGCTCCATCACAATATACGGCTGCCCCTCAAAAGCCCCTAATGAATAAATATGAATGATGTTCGGGTGGCTTAGCCTTGCAGCACTTTTGGCCTCGGCTTCAAACCTCAGAATCGCATCACTTTTCAAAGGCCGGTCGGTTTTCAGAAATTTTACGGCCACCTCGCGGTCGAGGCTCAACTGCCGGGCCTCGTAAACCACACCCATGCCGCCTTTACCGGCAATTTTCTGAATCAGATAATCATCAATCTGCCGGCCCAGAAGCGGGTCGTTTTCATCCGATTTTTTCAGATATTCTTCAGCCTGGCCCGCCAGGCGTGTTTCATTTTCCATAAAGACATTCTAACAGACGACAGGCTTTTGTGAGAGACAACTCATGTGTAATAAAATTTCTGGCGAAATCTCTTGCTACGAAAACAAAAAAAGCCCCACGAAATGCAATTTCGAAGGGCCATTTGACTGGATCTATCCG
>JBJTRR010001185.1:0-2621 GCA_046076185.1 bacterium
GTATAATTCGGCCGACGACCAGGGACAAATCACATTTAATAAAGTTCAGAATGTGGTTGATCGCTGGAAAGACCAGCTTTTGAACAAGCGGCTGCAAGCCGATGCGAAATCGGCGGAATATACCCAGCCAGTGAAGGAGCAGGTGCGTGACATTGCCACCAAAAAGGAGAGCAGTGCCATAGTGTGGTCGCGTATTGTGCCGTTTATTCTGGTGCTGATGAGCCTGACCGGGGCGTTTTATCCGGCGATTGACCTTTGTGCCGGCGAGAAGGAACGCGGCACGATGGAGACTTTGCTGATCAGCCCGGCCCGCCGTGCCGAGATTGTCTCGGCCAAGTTTATTACGGTGCTGACAAGCAGCCTTGTCACTGCGGCGATGAACCTGCTTTCGATCACCTTGACCGGCTGGAAATTGCTGTCAGACCTTTCTTCATCAGCCGCGGGCGGTGGGCCGAATGCCTCGGCCATGGCCTCGATCTCGCTGCCATCCGGCTGGATCATGCTGATTGTGTTCCTGATGCTTGTGCCGATTGCCGCGTTTTTGAGTGCCATTTGCCTGGCACTGGCCGTTATGGCCAAAAGCATGAAGGAAGGACAATATTATCTGACACCCGTCTTTATGGTTGCATTCCCGCTGACATATATGACACTTGTGCCCGGTGTCGAGCTTTCGCCGATCTATTCGCTTTTGCCCCTGACAGGCACGTGCCTGTTGCTGAAAACACTGCTGGCCGGGCGGCTTGACCAGGCCCTGCCTTATATGCTGCCGGTGCTTTTGCCAACACTTGCTTATACGTGGATGGCGCTGAGGTGGGCTGTTGCCCAGTTTGAAAGTGAGTCGGTGCTGTTTCGAGAGGCTGAGCGATTTGACCTCAAAAGCTGGGTTGCCTGGAATATACGCAACAAGGCGGAAAGGCCGTCGGCCGATCAGGCCACGCTTGGCTTTGTGCTGATGCTTCTGGCAGGTTGGTTTATTGCCCCGCTTGTGCCGCAGGCCCTTGGCCTGAGTGATAAAATCACGCCGCTGGCCATGATTATCACACAGATTGTGATCATCGGACTACCATCGTTTCTGCTGGCCCTGCTTCTGACCAAGAAACCGCTTGCCGCCCTTCTGCTTAACGGCCCTGTTGACAGGAGATATCTTCTGCTGGGGCTGCTGCTGCCGCTGGCGCTGCATCCGCTGGTTTCGGTGGTGTATCACATTGTTGAAACGTATATGCCGATGGCTGAATCGATTAAAAAGCTGTTTGGCGGGCTTTTGGTCGAGGCGCCGCTGCTGGCAAGCCTGGCAGCGGTGGCGATTGTGCCCGGCTTTTGCGAGGAGCTGGCCTTTCGTGGCTGGATATTGTCGGGCATTCGCTCGGCAAGCCGCCCGTGGCCGGCGATTATCATTTCATCGATTCTTTTTGGCGTGATGCATGTGTTATTAAGTGCGTATCAGCAATTTTTTCATTCGACACTGCTGGGCGTGGTGCTTGGGCTGTTGGCGGTGCGCAGTGGCAGCCTGTGGCCGGGGGTTGTGATGCACACGACCAATAATGCATTGGCCGTGCTTTTGGGGGCGTGGGCGGCTGCCTCGCCATCAACGGCGGGCTGGCTTTTTGCTGATACGAAGTCGCTTTATTACCATAGCCCGATTGTTGCCGTGGCTGCTGTTTTGTCGATCGTGCTGATTGGCTGGACACTGAAGCTGCCATCGGCGGAAGTTCAGCAGGGTGAATTGGCCGAGACCGAAAAAATGGCGGGGCTGGCTGGAGTCGGCATCGAATGAGCGGGCAGGGCAGTGTTCAGACAATTGCGGCCCGGTGGCTCTTTCCGGTTGAGGGCGACCCGCTTGCTGATGCCTGTATTGACTTTCGTCAGGGAGAGATTCTGGCCATCGGCCCCAGCCAGGGGCGGAAGATTGACATTGATTACGGCAATTCCGCCATTATTCCGGGGCTAGTCAATGCGCATTGCCACCTGGAACTGGCACCGCTTGACGATGACAACTGGCAGGTGTCAGGCGATAGTGAGGATGAGCTTCAGTGGCTGCGAAGGGTTGTCAGGCAACGGTGGATGACCGACCCGGAAAGCTATGCGGAAAATGCGGCGACGCATTGCCAGGAATTGATTGCCGCTGGAACGACACTTGTCGCTGATATTACCACTGCCGGTGCCAGCGGCCCGGCGCTGGTTGATTCTTCAATTCGCAGCGTGATTTTTGCCGAGGTGATTGGCCTGAAGCGGATGCGGGCCATGACGATGAACGAAGCTGCTTGGACGTGGATCAACACGGTTGACCCGGTTTTGAAACGCGATCGGCCGCCTGATGGCAGCTTTCGCCAGCGTATCGGCATTTCGCCCCATGCCCCTTATTCAACAGCCGGCTGGCTTTATCATCAGTCGGTCACTTCCGGCCTGCCGCTGACAACGCATCTGGCCGAAATGCCATGCGAAGAAGAGCTGCTGCGTGACGGCACCGGCCCATTGCGTGAATTTCTTGATGAGCTGGGTGCCTGGCCAGACGACGATGATTGGGCGCCGCTGGGCCCAAGGCCGCTTGATTATATTCGACATCGCGAGCTGCGCGGGGCCGACTGGCTGCTGGCCCACTGCAATTATCTGGACGATCAGGA
>JBJTRR010001186.1:0-2081 GCA_046076185.1 bacterium
GGTTCGATTCCCGAATTTCAGCCGTCAGAATCGAATCAGACGTCAAGATTTCTGACTTCCAGCGCGTGTTTCTCAATAAACTCACGACGTGGCTCAACGTCATCACCCATCAGTGTGTTAAACAGGTCATTGGCCGCCGCCACATCTTCCAGACGCACCTGCAAAAGCCCGCGCCGGGTGGGGTCCATGGTCGTGTCCCAAAGCTGGTCCGCGTCCATCTCGCCAAGGCCTTTAAATCGTGTGATTTTCATGCCCTTTTCACCCAGCTTGCGCACGGTCGGCACAAGCTCGCGAAGGTCTGTGAGCAAAATCCGGTCTTCACCCTTGAAGAGTTCAAACCGGGGTGGTGGTTCGTCGCCCGTAACCTCGACTGGCAATAACATCGCCGCCGAGAGCTGAAATTCCTCACGCAGCCGGGTCAAAAGCCGGTTCACGCCACGCAGCTCGTGCAGTTCCACAAGCCGGGCCTTCTCCTCAGGATGTGAGCCGTTTTTCCCGTTATGGTCCGCCTTGGCATGGCCATTTTCCGATTCTGCCGCCGCCGGTGGCTCGGCACCCGCTTGGTTCAACAGGGCATCCGCTTCGGCCGGGTCGTGCAGCCAGCGAATGCCGCCGCTGGCTTCCTGCACCAGATAAAGTGGCAGAAGCCCTTCCTGCTCGGCCGGTACGCCTTCACCCTTGCGGGCCTGGCTGATGAGTTGCGGCAGCGGGATATTCCGGCGACCGAAAACACGCAGGCCATTTTCCAGCGAAGTGAGCAATTCAACCAGCCCGCGAAGCGATTCGTTCGGAATGTCGGCACCGCCGGGAAGCACCTTGAGCGACGCTTCCTTCAGGCCGTTTTCAAAGAGAATCGCCTGCATCGCCGTCTCTTCGCGAACATAGCGTTTCTCCTTCCGGCTTGAGATCATATAAAGCGGCGGCTGGGCCACATAAAGGTGCCCGCCATCAACCAGCCTGGGCATCTGCCGGTAGAAGAATGTCATCAGCAGCGTGCGGATGTGCGAGCCGTCCACGTCGGCATCTGACATCATCACCACTTTGCCATAACGGCGCTTGCCAGGGTCTTCCTCATCACCAATGCCGCAGCCCACGGCTGTGATGATATTGCGCACTTCATCGTTGCCCAGCACCTTGTCAAGGCGGGCCCGCTCAACATTCAGAATCTTGCCTCGCAGCGGCAGAATGGCCTGGTAAAGGCGGTCGCGACCACCTTCGGCCGTGCCGCCGGCCGAATCACCTTCGACGAGGAACAGTTCGGAACTTTCCAGCTCGTGCGTGGTGCAGTCCATCAGCTTGCCGGGCAGGCCGACCCCTGAAAGCACACCCTTGCGGTTACGCACCAGCTCGCGGGCTTTTTTGGCGGCAATCCGGGCTTCGGCTGCCAGCAGGGCCTTGTCTCTGATCTTGCGGGCCACTGCCGGGTTTTCTTCGATATACTGGCTGAGCTTTTCCATCACGATGCGGGCCGTGATGCCTTCCACCTCGCCATTGCCAAGCTTGGTTTTGGTCTGCCCCTCGAACTGAGGGTCGGGCACTCGCACGGAAACAATCGCCGTGAGGCCTTCACGAAAGTCGTCGCCCGTGATCTCAAGATCTTTGGTGCGCGAGGATGGCGGGTTATCTTTCAGGTAGTTGTTGAACGCACGAGTCAAAGCCGTGCGGAAGCCGGTCAGGTGTGTGCCGCCTTCGTGCGTGTGGATGTTGTTGCAATAACTGGTGACATTCTCGCGGATCGAGTCAGTGTACTGCATGGCCACTTCCACTTCCACGCCGCGTTCTTCGTCGCGGCCCTGGTAGCGAATTGGCGGGTGCAGCACGCTTTCGGCCCGGTTCAGCCACGAAACAAACCCGGCCAGCCCTTCCTTGCTGAAAAAGGTCTCGGTTCGGGGCTCGTCAACAATCCGCTCATCCTTCAGCGTGATTTTTATGCCGGGGTTCAAGTAGGAAAGCTCGCGCAGGCGGCGTTCCAGCGTGTCGTAGTCAAAGACAATCGTCACGGTGAAGATGGTGTTATCCGGCAGGAAGTGGATCATGGTGCCGGTGCGCTGGGTTGTGCCCGTGGCCCGCACAGGCCCCTG
>JBJTRR010001187.1:0-3403 GCA_046076185.1 bacterium
CCCTGGTGCCAGCTACCTTACCGGTCAGGTAATTGCTGTCGATGGCGGGATGTCTTACTGATCTTTCCCAAATTTTCTGGTCGATTGGGATTAGTCCATATAGACAATTTCAAGTCATACTGATATTTTGACCGTCTAACAAGTGGTCTGTCAGGAATAAGACTCGGCCAGGATGCAGACAGAGACAAAACGAAGTTTCACGTGAAACGCCGGAACACTGTGAGACCGGCGAGTTGACCTCGAGAGGAGTTCGGTAGTGGCGAACATTGAACAGATTGAAGAACGTGTCAAGGAAATTGTCAGCGAACAGATGAACGTGGCCAAGGATCAGGTGACACGTGAAGCCGCCTTCACCACCGACCTGGGTGCCGACTCGCTTGATCAGGTGGAACTGGTTATGGAGCTGGAAGAACAATTCGGCATCACCATTCCCGACGATGCCGCCGAGAAGATCACCACCGTGGGCCAGGCGATTGATTACATCGTTTCCAACCAATCTGCGTAAAAATCAATAATGAATCGACGTGTTGTCATCACGGGCCTGGGCGTTGTCTCAGGCCTTGGTCATGATATTGAATCGTTCTGGAACGGGATACTCGAAGGCCGCAGCGGCGTGAGCGACGTTGATCTTTTCGACGTCTCGGCCTTCAAGGTTCGATTTGCCGGCCAGGTGCGAAATTTTGCACCTGACGAGCTTTTCGGCCCGAAGGAAGCCCGCCACCTTGACCGCTTTGTTCAGTTCGTCCTGGCGGCGGGCGATCAGGCCGTGAAGGAATCAGGCATTGATTTCTCGGCTCTTGATTCAGATCGCTGTGGCGTGATTATCGGCTCAGGCATTGGCGGCCTGAACGAGTTTGAAACACAGCACCGCACCATGATTGAGCGTGGCCCTTCACGCATCAGCCCGTTCACCATCCCCAAGCTCATGGTCAATGCAGGCAGCGGCCACATTTCCATTCGTTATGGGCTGACGGGCCCGGCTTCGGCCATCGCCACGGCCTGTGCCTCAGCGGCGAATGCGATTGGTGAATCGTTCCGGCTGATCCAGTCGGGCGTGACGGATATCATGATCACCGGCGGCAGCGAAGCGGCCCTCACACACATGGGTCTTGGTGGCTTTGCGGCCATGCGGGCACTTTCCACCCGGAATGACGCACCAGCCCTGGCCAGCCGGCCTTTTGACAAAGACCGCGACGGCTTTGTGCTTTCAGAAGGTGCAGGGGTGCTTGTGCTGGAAGAAGCCAGCATGGCCGAGAAGCGTGGTGCCGCGATTTATGGCGAAGTGGTGGGTTATGGCATGTCAGCCGACGGCACGCACATCACCGCGCCTGATGAAATGGGCAGGGGGGCAGCCCGCGCCATGGCCGCCGCTTTGAGGGACGCCAGACTTGACCCCTCGAAGATCGACTACATCAATGCCCACGGCACAAGCACGCCCCTTGGCGACCTGGCCGAAACGCGGGCGATGAAGACGGTCTTCGGTGAATTTGCACGCAAGCTGCAGATTTCATCGACCAAGAGCCAGTTAGGCCACCTTTTGGGTGCCTCGGGCGGGGTTGAAGCCGTGGTTTGTGCCCTGGCCATGCGGCGGGGTGTTCTGCCACAGACAATCAACCTGGATAACCCTGACCCGGAATGCGACCTGGATTACATTCCGAACACGCCGCGTGAATGCCAGATTGGCTATTGCATGTCAAACAGCTTCGGCTTCGGCGGGCATAACGCCAGCCTGATCTTTGGCCGCTATCAGGGCTGATTCGCCCGAACCGCCGATTGGCTGGTGGGCCTTTTACCGGCCCGACAAAAATCGTTAAGATATCAGGAGGCGGGCAGGTGCCCGCCTCTGACTCATTTCAGCCCTGGAACCCGCACCCATGCCCGAGTCTGCCCCCGACATTCTTGGTAGCCGAGTTGAAGCCACTTCGCTCACGCCGACCGACATCCGCCGCTATTCACGCCACCTGATCATGCCGGAAGTGGGTGTCGAAGGCCAGAAACGCCTGAAAGCCTCGCGGGTTTTGTGCGTCGGCACTGGCGGCTTGGGCAGCCCCCTGGCCTTTTATCTGGCTGCGGCTGGCATCGGCACGATCGGCCTGGTTGATTTTGACACCGTGGATGAATCAAATCTGCAGCGGCAGATTCTGCACTCGACCAACGACATTGGTCGCCCAAAAGTTGTGAGCGCCACCGAAAAGCTCAAGGCCCTGAACCCCGACCTGAACGTGGTGCAGATTACAGACCGGATTACCTCTGACAACGCCCTGCAGCTTTTTGCGGAATACGACGTGATTGTTGACGGCACCGACAACTTTGCTACCCGTTATCTGGTGAACGATGCCTGCGTGCTGCTGGGCAAGCCGAATGTTTATGGCTCGATCTTCCGGTTCGACGGACAGGCCACAGTCTTCTTCCCGCCGCACGGGCCATGTTACCGCTGCCTTTACCCTGAACCGCCGCCGGCCGAGCTGGTACCGAACTGTGCCGAAGGCGGCGTGCTGGGCATTTTGCCAGGCATTATTGGCGTGATTCAGGCCACAGAGACGGTGAAAGTCATTCTGGGCCGGGGCCGCACACTGCAGGGGCGGCTGATGCTTTACGACGCCCTTGATATGTCGTTCCGTGAAATGAAGGTGCGCAAGAATCCGAAATGCCCGATTTGCGGGCCGAACGCCACCATAACCGCCCTGATTGATTACGAAGCGTTTTGTTCGGGGGCGAACCTTGGTGGCCATGCCCACGACGACAAGAAGGAGGAGCCGGCCGTGATTCGTGAAATGGACAGCCTGACACTGAGCAGTCGGGTGAAGGGGGGCGAGCGTTTGGTGATTCTTGACGTGCGAAACCCGGAAGAGATTGAGATCTGCCGCATTGCCGGTTCGGTGGTCATTCCGCTGCCCGAGCTGCCGCAGCGGGCGGGCGAGCTGAACGCTGCCGACGAGATTGTGGTGCACTGCAAGAGCGGCAAGCGAAGCCTGAAGGCGATTGAGATTCTGCAGTCATCAGGCTTTAAAAACCTGCACAACCTGACGGGCGGAATTCTGGCCTGGATCAAGGATGTTGATCCGAGCTTGCCGCCCTATTGATGTTCCACGTGAAAAGTGCCTGAAATTACGGGCATTTTCAGGGCCCCGGCGCTTGACACGGAGCAGGGGCCGGGCTATGATATGCTTGTCTTGATGGCCCCGTCGTCTAGCGGTTCAGGACACCGCCCTTTCACGGCGGCAGCACGGGTTCGAATCCCGTCGGGGTCATTCAGCAGTGAAACCGGCCTTCGCTGGCCGGTTTTGGCTTTTTGAGGGTTGATTCTCTCACAGGGCCCCGTCGTCTAGTGGTCCAGGACACCGCCCTTTCACGGCGGCAGCACGGGTTCGAATCCCGTCGGGGTCAGTGATCTTTTTTGTAT
>JBJTRR010001188.1:0-2202 GCA_046076185.1 bacterium
TGGCCGCAAGGCTTCCGCCGAAGATACCACCAACCCATAATGCCGATAGTTCAGGAATTCCGCAAAATCAGAAAAACCCTGAAATATAGGAGCCGGCAGCGTTTGTGTTTATGGAATAACTTGGTTAGGATACGATATGAAGTTCCTTTTTACTGATGTCTTCTGATGCAAAATCAGTTTACCCCAGAACGGGCAGTTCACTGAAAAACTCATGCCCCTTGTCATCGACAAGTATAAATGCCGGGAAGTTTTCTACCTCGATCCTGTAAACCGCTTCCATGCCCAGCTCTGGGAATTCCAGCAGTTCTACCTTGCGGATATTCTCCTGAGCCAGCAATGCCGCCGGGCCGCCGATCGAGCCAAGATAAAAGCCTCCGTGTTTGGCACAGGCGTCAGTCACGGCTTTTGATCGATTACCCTTGGCGATCATGATCATCGAGCCGCCCGCCGCCTGAAACTGGTCAACATAGCTGTCCATCCGGCCGGCCGTGGTCGGGCCAAACGAGCCAGAGGGCATGCCTTCCGGCGTTTTCGCCGGGCCGGCATAGTAAACCGGGTGGTTTTTAAGGTATTCCGGCATGCCTTCGCCCCGATCCAGCCGCTCCTTGATCTTGGCATGGGCAATGTCGCGGGCCACGATGATGGTACCCGTCAGTAAAAGAGGCGTAGAGACCTTGTATTTCGTCAGTTCGGCCAGAATTTCTGACATCGGTCGATTCAGGTCGATAGGCACGCCATGTTCGGCTGAAAGCCCGTCGCGGAATTCGCCGGGAATGAAGCGGGCGGGGTTGCGGTCAAGCTCTTCAAGCCAGAGACCGTCGCGATTGATCTTCGCCTTGATATTGCGGTCGGCCGAGCACGAGACACCGATACCCACAGGGCAACTTGCGCCGTGGCGAGGCAAGCGAATAACGCGGGCATCAAGGGCGAAGTATTTGCCGCCGAACTGGGCCCCGATACCACTTTTGCGTGCGATTTGCATGACCATTTCTTCCGTGGCAGTGTCGCGGAAGGCCTGCCCCAGACGATTGCCGGAAGCAGGGAGATGGTCAAGATAACCAGCCGAGGCGAGTTTCACGGTTTTCATCGTGGCTTCAGCCGACGTGCCGCCTATGACAATCGCCAGATGATAAGGCGGGCAGGCCGCAGTACCCAGCGATTTCAGCTTTTCGATGAGGAATTTTTCGAGGCTCTTTGGGTTCAAAAGGGCTTTGGTTTCCTGATAAAGAAACGACTTGTTGGCCGAACCGCCGCCTTTGGCCACGAAAAGAAATTCGTATGTATCGCCAGGCGTGGCATAAACGTCAATCTGGGCAGGCAGGTTCGTGCCTGAATTGATTTCCTCATACATGGAAAGCGGCACCGTCTGCGAATATCGCAGGTTCTCACACTGGTAAGTAGTGTAAATGCCGCGAGAAAGCCATTCGGCGTCGTTCGCCCCAGTCCAGACCCGCTCGCCCTTCTTGGCCACGACAGTTGACGTACCTGTATCCTGACACATGGGTAGCTTGAAACCCGAGGCGATCGCGGCATTTCGCAGCAGGGCCAGTGCCACGCTGCGGTCGTTGGCTGACGCTTCGGAGTCGCTCAAAATGGCGGCAACTTTCTCAAGATGCTTGGTCCGATAGAGGAAAGAAACATCGCGCAGAGCCTCGCGGGCCAGCACTTCAAGAGCCTCAGGCTGAATTTTCAGAATCGTCTGGCCTTCAAAATCAACCGTTGAAACGTAGTCCCCTTCAAGCTTGCGATAAAGGGTGTCGTTGGCTGAGACCGGAAACGGTTCGGCATACTGAAATTCAGGCATTTTCAGGCTTCTTTCCTCTACCTTTGGCTATCTGGCGGAATGGCCGGGCAATTTAGGTCTATCTTATCATTTTTCACGGCCCAGGCGAACGGGCTGCGGCCCTGATTCAGCACAAGCCGCACAATTGGTTCGAATTGCGTCCGTGCCCACTTCGGCGGTGAATCCGGCATAGGCTCGCGAAAGAGTGATGCAGCCCGTGAGAAAAATGCAGACGGCTGCGACCTTCATGAGCTTGCCACGCAGTGAAGGCGTAGCCAGGGCGGCCCCCAGGCCAGTCAGAACCATCAGCGGCGCAGTGCCAAGCCCAAAAAAGGCCATGACCAGTGCCCCCCGAGGCTATCTGCCCACTGCCCGCTGCCAAGCCCAAATTGGAATAGACCCAGCCACAGGGCATAAAA
>JBJTRR010001189.1:0-2822 GCA_046076185.1 bacterium
GGCGGGCGAATTTATGTCGATGATAAGGCACTTTGCAACAATGGCCAGTGGGCGTTGGATTGATTGGGCACTGAATCAGGGCATGATTTATCAGCAAAAATGAAGGAGACCAGGCCGATGAGCGGGCAAAAGCGGTTCGTGAAAACTGGCTGGAATGTGGTTCCCGTGCTTGTTCTGGGCCTTGTCATCAGCCTGCCGGCCATCGGGCAGGACGCGCTGAAGGACCGTGTGGCCCAGCTTTTAGAGCAGCTTGATTCACCTGATGAAAAAAAGGCGGCTTCGGCCGGCGAAGCACTGGTGAAGCTGGGTGCGAAGATCGTGCCTTTATTGCCGGTGGAAAACGGCAAAAACCCGGCCCGGCTGAAATCAGTGAAAGAGGCACTGGCAGCGGCTTCAAAGCAATCGACCGGTGCGACGCTTGTCAGCATCAAGGGTGATAGCGTGCGGCTTTCCGACGCCCTGAAGGCTCTGGGGCAGCAGTCGGGTAATACGGTCGTAGATCTTCGCGAGCAAAATGGCCAGGAGGCCACCAACCCGACCATCGCCCTGAATCTTGATAAAGTACCTTTTTTCAAAGCACTTGATGAGATTGCTGTGAAATCTGGCCTGAGTCTGAATTTTTACACGGCTGAAAATGCAATTGGCCTGCTCAGTGCCGGCGGCATGCCGATGGTGGGTAATTTTGAAGCAACGCCACAAAGTTCTTCAGTCAACCCGTATATCCGCTATATTGACGCCTTTCGTGTTTCACTGAACCGGATTGGCCTGACACGCGATTATGCTTCAGCGGCGGATGGTCATCAGGCGAATTTACAAATGGAATTGGTGTGGGAGCCCCGCCTTCGGCCGATCATGCTGCGGCTGAAGCCTGATCAAATCAAGGCCATTGACGACAAGGGACGCGAAATTAAGGCCAGCACCTCAGGTGAATCGATGGAGTTATCCATCAGGGCTGAAAACCCGATTGTCGATATCAATTTGAACCTTGCCGCACCTGAACGCGATGCCAAAACGCTGGAAAAACTGGAAATTACGGCTGAACTGACGGTGCCGCTGGCGAACCAGACACTGGTCGCAAAAAATATCAGGGAAGCCAATGCAAAAGCGAAAGCCGGCGATACGGAATTTCGGATTATGGCCTTTGAGGCCGAGGCACCGGTGTGGAAGGTGACGGTTGAGCTGAAATCAGGCCCGCCGGCCGGTTCCGAGAAGCTTGACAGCTATCGGCAGGTGAGTCTCAAGCCGCAGGTTTCGCTGGTCAAGAGCGATGGTGGACGGATTGCCCTGAATGGCGGTTTTTCAGCCAGTGGCGGCTCGGGCCCGAACGAAACGGTTTATGAATTTCTGTTTGTTGATATCCCCGGCAAGCCTGAAGACCATGGCCTTGCGATTGAGCTGCCTGGCGAGCTGAAGACGATACCGCTGAAGTGGTCGATGGAGAAAATCCCTCTGCCCTGATTTCTTAAAGCCACTGATTTCGAATGGCCGCCACTTTTGACTGACCGTCATAAACCGTTGCCGGGGCCGTTGAAAAAGGCAAACATGTTGCGAATCTGTCAGTATTTCGGTTAATCTAATGGCTTGTGAACCTGGTTCGGTTGCCGCCTCTGTCAGGAAAAATCGGCAACTTTCCCAGCCTGTTTTTGGTCAACCACAGCGGAGCGAGCATTATCGTGTCATCGGCCAATCGTTTTCTTTTCACCAGTGAATCCGTATCCATGGGCCACCCGGACAAAGTGGCCGACCAGATCAGCGATGCCGTCCTCGACTTCTGCCTCGCTCATGACCCTGCCAGCCGCGTGGCCTGCGAAACGCTGGTGACGACAAACCTGGCCGTGGTGGCTGGCGAAATTACGACCAAAGCCCCGCTGAACCGGGCCGCGGTTGATGCCCTTGTTCGCAAGGTGGTGGCTGAAATCGGTTACACCGACGTGAGCAATAACTTTGCTGATTCCACCGTGCAGGTTGATTGCCACATTCACGCCCAAAGCCCGCACATTTCTCAGGGTGTTGATAAAGACGGTGCCGGCGACCAAGGCATGATGTTCGGTTTTGCCTGCGACGAAACGCCTGAACTGATGCCCCTGCCGATTGCCATTTCGCACCGGTTGGTGAACGAGCATGCCCGCCTGCGACGCAATGGCACACTGGCTTGGGCCCGACCCGACGCCAAAAGCCAGGTGACGGTGGAATATAATGCTGATGGCACGCCCATGCGACTCAAGGCAGTGGTGCTTTCCACCCAGCACGATGCCACGGTGAAGGAAACCAAAAGCGGCGAAGATTACTTCAGCGAAGCTGCCCGCCATGAAGTGCTTGAAAAGCTGATTAAGCCCGTGCTTCAGGCAGATCGCCCGGACCTGATCAAGGGCAAGCTGGTGGTGATGCCGCCTGCCGGAGAGGCCGAACCAGCCGTGAGCGACGACGACGTGAAGGTTTACATCAACCCGACCGGCTGCTTTGAAGTGGGCGGCCCTGATGGTGATTCGGGCCTGACTGGACGCAAAATTATTGTTGACACCTATGGTGGCCGTGGCCGACACGGTGGTGGTGCGTTCTCAGGCAAAGATCCATCGAAGGTTGATCGCTCGGCCGCCTATATGGCCCGCCAGATGGCTAAGAATATTGTGGCTGCCAAGCTGGCCAAGCGGTGCGAAGTGCAGCTTGCCTATGCCATTGGCATTGCCGAACCCGTGAGCGTGCTGGTCTCGACCGAAGGCACTGGCGTGATCGCCGACGACAAGATTTCGGAAATCGTCAAAAACGAATTCAAGCTGACACCCAAGGGTATTCGGGAACACCTTAACCTGCGCCGGCCGATT
>JBJTRR010001190.1:0-1614 GCA_046076185.1 bacterium
CCACATCTGCCACGCTTGCCCTGCGTGTTGATGAACGCTTTCCCGAATCAGGCCTCGCCAAGCTGGCCAGCGAACTGGCTGAAATCGCTCGTGGCACAGTGCGAAACATTGAACGATCAGGCCGGCAGATACCCATCCTCAGGTTCGGCGTCTTGTTTTTCATATTTGTCAGCATCCTGCTGATTTCATTAATGACACGTTATGTGCATTTAAACTGGGAAAGTCTGACAAATATCGACGACCCCGGCGACCTGATTCAAGCCATTCAGGCAACCATTGAAACCACGGTTTTCATAGCAGCCACGATTGCATTTTTCTTCGGCTGGGAAAATCGCATCAGAAGGCGGCGGGCCATGGTTGCTTTGCATGAACTTCGCACTCTGGCACATCTGGTTGATATTCATCAGCTTAACAAAACGCCGGACACAGTCAGGTTTACAGGCAGTTTTTCGAAAAATTCACCTGTCAGGCGGCTGACTCCGTTTGAACTCGCCCGCTACTTCAGTTATTGCACCGAGATGCTTTCCATTGTCGGCAAGCTGGCCATGCTCTATGTGCAGGACTTTCCTGACCCTGTCGTGCTTCAGACAGTTGACCAGATTGAAGACCTGACAACCGGCCTTTCATCCAAAATCTGGGAAAAAAGCATGCTTCTCACGCCCGATGCCCACAGGCTTACCACACCTGAAGGAGGCATCCAGAAAATCGCTGACTCGGAACCGGAACAAAGTAACCATTCCGGCGGTTGATTTCATTTCGTGGCAGGCTTGGCCTGGGCTTTCGCCGGGCTTTTGGTCGCGACCGGCGGGGCCGCATATTCCAGCACCTGTCCATCAGCCAGAAGCCGCTCTCGCAACTTTTCATAGGCAACATCCTGCACGGCAATTTGCTGATCAATCGCCATGCAGGCGGCTGTGGCCGCACTCTGCCCCAGAATGATAAAAACTGGCTCCATGCGAATCGAACCATACGACATATGTGAGCTTGAAAGACAAACCGGCACCAGCAGGTTGGTGCATTCGTCGCGTCGGGGCACTATCGCCCGATAGCTGATTTTGTAGGGCCCGCCGGGGCTTACCTGCACATCGCCCTCATTCTGCACAAATCCATCGGGTGTAACATATCTCGTACAGTTGTGCGAATCCATGTTATACGACCCCATTCCAATAGATTCAGGTGTCTGTCGTGTGCGCCGGCAATCGTTTTCGGTCATCACATAATCGCTGACCATACGCCGGGCTTCTCTGACATAAATCTGATGTGGCCAGTTGCCATTATCCGTAAATTCATCCTTTGCCAGCCCCCAGACTTTCATTTTTTCGCGAATTTCCTCAGGCACTCGCGGATGATTGGCCAGCGACCACATCAGGCCCTTCTGATAGCTCTCATGCCGCCTGATTATCTCATCCCGCTCGGCATAAGACGCATCGGGATAATCATAATTCTGGCCAATAAAATCGGTTGAAACCGCATAATTGTTGTTTGTATCGGTTTTGCCGTTGGGAACCATATCAATCTTGAGCGGCAGACGCATATCACCCGCTTCAAAATTACGGAACAGAAGTTCATACAACTTTTCATTATAATCGGCCGGTTTTGGAAACGGCACCCAGT
>JBJTRR010001191.1:0-1741 GCA_046076185.1 bacterium
CAATTACAATTTTATTTTCCTTTTTTTCGCAGGGTTACTCCGTTTGAAAATGAAATCATTTTGAAGTTGATTCATTTAGCAATTTGAGCCCAGTTGATCCTGAGATTATGCGAATCTGTATTGCTGAGTAAATAGTAAAATAAATTGCGATGACTGAGAGAAACGATGTCAGATAACTGACGATTCCAGTGGTCATGAAACTCAGGCATGTCAGAATTATCGCCAGAAACATCCAGATCAGCGAAATTGTAAGATAAAACTCACGTTTGCTCAGGTTTTGTCTGAGTGCATCGCCCAATCGATCTTGCTGATTGCTTTCCATTACAGATTCCTCTGACAGCTACATGAGTGACATCAAATCATTGATTCTCAGGAGTTTTTACACCAAGACATGCAATATATTCTTCGACTGCACGCTTGGCATCCGCCAGACCAACCCCTGTCTGATCTTTGTAAGCCTTGACGGCTTCTAATTTTCGAAAAGGGTCCTGGGCGATGATTTTCAGATCATCAGAAAGTGGTGGCAACACGATATTTCTCTGCGATTTATTCTCCCTGTTGAGCCGAACAATCGAAAACATCCAGATCGTAAAAGCAACAGCCGAGACAATAACACGCCTGTTTTCTTTCGGCCATCTGCCTGATTTGAAAGCTCAAGCAGGATCATGGTCAAGATCATCCATACCATCGACATTTCCGAAAAATATTCGCGTCTGGTAATGGAAATGGGCTGGGGGCGATCGTTTGCCATGTCTTTTGCTTCCTGATTCATTCTTGGATTTCCACCCCATGTGAAGACAAACAATTGCGTTACAGAAATCTAAATTAGCTCTCAAGTTGTTTACTTGCAATCAGTTCAATTTCAACTCCTCCATTATGCCAAGGAATCACATCAAGGCTCGAACAGGAATAGAACACCCCTGAGCTGATGCAAGATCCATTTCATGGAACTTTTCAGCGTGTGATACAATCTAAGCAATATTGCTGACCGGCACATTCTACGCGATCGACAACTTCTGCTGAAATTTCCGGGAAGGTTCGAGCCATGAATCGACCACGTCTTTTAACGGCGTTCTGGGTGATATTGATCACAGCGTTATCGGCTTGGATTGCAAACGCGCAGAAGCCGGTGGTGCCTCCATCAGCCAAATTGCCAGGGGCAGAATTACCGTCGGTTGAACGGGCTAAAACGCCGCTTGTGGCACAGTGGCCGGGGCAGATTGTTCAGCTTCTTCAGGGTGGCAAATATGCCGAAGCCCGTGCGGCAATAGACCGGCTGGATGGTGGCAAACCGCCGGAAAACGCGGAAACAAGAGCCTTTCATGACCTGGTTCGGGCTCTGAGCCTGCGGTTGGAAGCCAAACCCGCCGAATCAGCGGCCCTGGTTCGCAAACGGCTGACAGCAGACCCTGAAACCGTGTGGACAGCCAAACTCAGAGGCGAGCTGGAAGTCGCCGAACTTGCCGCTGGCAAGCCAGAGGTTGCACAGCAACTCGCCAGAGCAGATGTCGAAAGCCTGCTGGCCCCAGCCCGAAAAGATTCACTGGCCGCAGTTTATCGCGGCTTCGCACGCCAGCTTCTTGAACCGGCTGAAGCCCTGACCCAGCCGAATTATGCCGCAGCGGCCCCCTTTTTAATTCAGGCTCGCGAAGTGGCTGAAAGCGATACGTTAAAGAACGACCTGACCTATCAATTGGCCAGGCTTTATCTTGACCAGGGCAATGCCGGGCAGGCTGTAACC
>JBJTRR010001192.1:0-6051 GCA_046076185.1 bacterium
TCGGTTTTTCGATCGTGACAGACATGTGCTTCCCCGACTCTCTCGAACCTGTTTCGATTGAAGAGATTATCGCGGTGGCTAATACGGCTGAAGCCAAATTGTCGAAGCTCGTGAAAGAAATTCTCACCAAGCTGCGGCCCGAACTTTCGTGAATTGATCAGCGGCTGTCGCAGAGCCAAACCATAACGATCGCAAGAGGCGACCGATGTCGGAAGAGAAGTCGAAAAAGCCGGAATCGGTATTCAAGAATACGCTTAACCTGCCCGTCACCCGGTTCGACATGAAGGCTAACCTGACCCAGAAAGAGCCGGCCCGCCAGGCACAGTGGGCCTCGGCCAACACCTATGACAAGCTGAGAGACCTTCGTCGCACCTCGCCCCGGCGGGTGCTGCACGACGGCCCGCCTTATGCCAACGGCGATATTCACATGGGCCACCTGCTTAATAAGGTGCTCAAGGATTTTGTCGTACGCTATAACAACATGGCGGGCTACGACAGCCCCTATGTGCCCGGCTGGGACTGCCACGGCCTGCCCATTGAGCACAAGGTGGTAAAAGATCTTGGCTCAAAAGTGGCTGAGAAAACGCCCACCGAAATTCGCGAACTGTGCCGCCAGGAAGCCATGAAGTGGGTGGGCATTCAGCGAGACCAGTTCAAGCGGCTGGGTATCATGGGCGACTGGGACGCTCCCTATCTGACACTTGACTCACGTTATGAATCTGCCATTATCGATGTTCTGGCCGATCTTGTCGAAGGTGGCTATGTTTTTCGCCAGCTCAAGCCGATTCACTGGGATATTCACGACCGCACGGCCCTGGCCGAGGCCGAGCTTGAATATGAGGAAGTGACATCACCTTCGATCTTTGTCAATTTCCCGGTCGTTGAAGGTCTCCCGGCCGAGGTTTCCAGCCATCTTGGCGGGGCATCGGCCCACCTGATGATCTGGACGACCACACCCTGGACACTGCCGGCCAACGTAGCCATTGCGTGTCACCCGGAACTTGATTACGAACTGGTGCGTTACTCTGAGCCGGAATCAGGCCGGGTGATTCACACCATTCTGGCTGCGGCCCTTGTGGAAAAGGTGATGGGCCTGGCAGGTGCCGCTGCTTTTGACCGGCTTGCAAGTGTCAAAGGCAAGGCTCTCTCGGGCGTGCGTTATCGGCATATTTTTATTGATCGTACCAGCCCGCTGGTTGATGCGGCCTATGTCAGTGCTGAGGACGGCACGGGCCTGGTGCACACCGCCCCCGGCCACGGTGCTGAGGACTACCAGACGGGCCTGGTGCATGGCCTGCCGGTAGTCAGCCCGGTGGACCCTTCCGGCCGGTTCACGACCGAAGCTCCGGAAGAGCTTGTGGGCCTGCAGGTTTTTGCGGCAAACCCCAAAGTGGTTGAGATTGTCAAAGCCGCCGGGGCCCTGGTGCGTGAAATGCCGCTGCGGCATAGCTATCCGCATGGCTGGCGATCGAAAAAGCCGGTGATCTTCCGGGCCACAGCGCAGTGGTTTATTTCGGTGGACCACAACGGCCTGCGAGAACGGGCACTTGACCAGATTAAAAATCATGTGAAATGGAGCCCGGCCTGGGGCCAGAACCGGATTGAGGCGATGGTCGGCCAGCGGCCGGACTGGTGCATCTCAAGGCAAAGGGCGTGGGGCGTGCCGATTCCGGCCATCACCTGCTCGGAATGCGAGCACCAGCACCTCACGGCCGAATCCGTTCGCCATTTTTCGCAGCTTTTTCTAAAGCATGGCACAAATTACTGGTATGACAACGACGCCCTGACCCTGCTGCCGCCCGACCTTGCCGCCGGTTGCCCGAATGGCTGTGCCAGAGAGCACCTGCGCAAGGGCACTGATATTCTTGATGTCTGGTTTGAGTCGGGTTCAAGCCACCGGGCCGTGCTGCGAGACCACTTCCAGCTCGGCTTCCCGGCCTATCTTTATCTGGAAGGTTCTGACCAGCATCGCGGCTGGTTTCAGTCGTCGCTTCTGACATCCGTAGGCGCCAATGGTGTCGCCCCGTTTCAGGGTGTGCTTACGCACGGGTTTATTGTCGATGACCAGGGCCGGAAGATGTCGAAGTCGCTGGGCAATGTGATGTCGGCCGTGAAGCTGACGGAAACATACGGCGCTGATGTGATGCGGCTTTATGTTTCAAGCCTTGACTATGCCAACGACATTCGTATGTCAGAGCGAGGCATAAAAGAGACATCTGAAGCCTATCGCAAGATTCGCAACACATTCCGCTTCTTGCTGGGTAATCTTGAAGATTTTCAGGCATTTGCCACGGCGGAAGATCTGGCGATTCAAGTGGCTGACCTTGAGCCGCTGGATTTTTACATTCTGGCTCGGCTTAATGGCCTGATACGCGACGTGACAACGGCTTTTGAGCGGTTTGAATTCTACCGGGTGTTTCATCTGGTGCATCAGTTTGCCTCGGTTGATCTTTCAAGCTTTTACCTTGATATCCTTAAAGACCGGATGTATGCCGAGCCAAGGCAGGCCACTGGCCGTCTGACAGCCCAGAAGGTGATGGCCCGACTGATGTCAGTGCTGGTGCGGTTGCTCGCCCCGCTGATGCCGCACACTGCAGATGAGATCTGGGAATTTTTGCCCGCTTATTTTGTCGGAGTCGAGAGCGTGCATCTGGCCGATTGGCCGGTGGCTGAGGCTGCCTTTGACTTGTCGCCGGAAGATTCTGACAACTGGCAGAAGGTGCTTTCGCTGCGTGAAGAGATTCTCAAGCAGCTTGAATCGCTGCGTGCGGCCAAGCTGATTGGCTCAGCTCAGCAGGCAAGCGTGGCAATGTTTACATCAAACGACACGCTGCAAGCGTGGCTTAAGCCCCGGCTGGCCATTATTCAGGAACTGACGATGACATCTGATGTGGTGCTTTCTGCCAATTCGGCCCCGGCCGATGCTGCTGTTTCGCAGACATGGCCGGAACTGTGCCTGGCCGCGACCACGTCAACCCACGGCAAGTGCGAGCGATGCTGGAATCTGAGGAACACCGTGGGTGCCTACCCGGCCTGCCCGACCCTGTGCAGCCGATGTGCTGAAGTTGTCAGAGCTGACTACCCGGAACTGATTGGCCATGCCCACTAACCCTTCCGAATACAAGCCCCGGCTTTTTCCGGTGACCGATGGCCCGGCTCGTGTGGCTGTGTGTATTTCGGGCAGTGGCACGACACTGGCGAATATTCTGGCCCGGATTGACGATGGCCGCCTGCCCGGCGTGGAAGTGGTGGCTGTGGTGGCTGATCGGGAATCAGCCAAAGGCCTTGAAATTGCAGTGTCGCGTGGCATTCCGATGGCTGTTGTATCACGCAGAAGCCAGACGATGTCGCTCGAGATTTTTGAGGCTATTCGCAAGGCCCGGGCCGATTTGGTGGTGCTTGGCGGCTTTCTCTCGCTGCTTTTTGTGCCTGACGATTACGAAAACCGTGTGCTGAATATTCATCCTTCGCTCATTCCGGCCTTCTGCGGGCGAGGATATTACGGCAGGGCTGTGCATCAGGCGGCAGTGGATGCCGGCGTGAAATATAGCGGCTGCACGGTGCATTATGCCGACCGGTCGTATGACACTGGCCCGATCATTCTGCAGAAGGTGGTGCCCGTGCTTGACGACGACACAGCCGAGAGCCTGGCGGCCCGCGTGTTTCAGGCGGAATGCGAAGCTATGCCCGAAGCGATATCGCTGGTGGCGCAGGCAGGCATCAGGCGAGTCGGCCGGCGCACAATAATGAATCGTTGATGAAATTTCATTTTGTTTGCGCTGACAAAATGTATAGTTTTAAATATGAATAAGCCAAGAAAATTTCGTGAATTTACGCGTGTTTTCTCTAATTTTATTGCTTGAATTATGTGTTGTTGATAATTTCACTGATTAAGTCCATTCACCTGAAGTGCAAATACAATCCGCCATGGAAAGTAAAATGAGAAAAAGGGCGTTCACACTGATTGAACTGCTTGTTGTTATAGCCATTATTGCAGTATTGATTTCACTGCTTTTGCCTGCGGTGCAATCGGTACGCGAGGCGGCCAGACGAGCGGCCTGCGTAAACAATCTGAAGCAGCTTGGTCTTGCGCTCCATAATTACGAGTCGCTGGTGGGAGCATTTCCGCCGTCACTGGTCATGGAAGGATATGGCAACACGGTGACCAACTGGACGGGCTGGAGCATTCACGCCCGGCTTTTGCCACTGGTCGAGCAGGGAAATGCCTTTAACCTTTCGAATTTTTGGTTTTCGGCTGATGGGCCACAGAACGTGACGGTTTCAGCCCAGAAGATGGCGGTGCTCATTTGCCCATCTGAGCCTGATCCGAATCCTGCCCCTGCCAATGTGGGATTATCAAACATCACCAACTACGGCTGGATTCAGGGTGACTGGTATGTGTGGGGTGGCTTCTCGGCGTTGGGGAATCGTTCGCCATTTGGCCCGAACCGGAGCCGGCGTATCGCTGAATTTTCGGATGGCCTTTCGAACACGATGGTAGCCAGTGAGGCCTTGGCCAAACAGCCACTTTACCGCGATTGCGGAGGGCTGGCACAGGTGACGAATCCTGCGGTCATTCCGCCCATCAATGCCGACCCGACGACTGTTCTGCCCGAGATCAACGGAGGAGCCCGATGCGAATTCAAGGCTGCTCATACCGAATGGACAGACGGGCAGGCCCACCACACCGGTATTACAACGGCTTTCACCCCGAATCGAGAAGTCTGGGGAAGATCGCCGTCCGGGGCGAGGCTTGAATTTGACATTACTGGCCAGCGAGAGAAAAAAGGCGGGCCAACTTTCGCCGTAGTAACGGCACGAAGTATGCATCCAGGTGGTGTAAATTCCCTGTTTGGCGATGGTTCTGTGAAGTTTCTCAAGGAGTCAATTGAAGGAAACGTATGGCGAGGCCTGGGCACCGTTTCCGGCGGCGAATTGATTTCGGCAAGTGATTATTGAACATCAGGATTAAAAATACCCCCAACCGGACTCGAACCGGTGTCGCCTGGCTGAGAACCAGGTGTCCTAGGCCGCTAGACGATGGGGGCAGACTCCGGAATTTTATCACTCATTCCGGTTTCGGCAAGCCTTCCAGCCATGATTGGCCGGGGCAAGGGCTCAAGGTTTTTTCTGGCTGAAGAGCCAGGCGATGAAGTCTGGGTTGGCATAGGTTGCCGTCCAAGAATCGTGCCCCACGCCGGCATATTCGGTGTATTTGGGTTTGCCGCCGGCTTTTTCAATGGCCTTGACCATGTTTCGCGAGAGGTCAGGCTTTACCACCGTATCGGCATCGCCATGAAACACCCAGATGGGCAGATTGACCAGCTTCCCGGCCGATTCTGTGCTGCCACCGCCGCAAATCGGTGCAGCCGCAGCGAAAAGCGTGGGCGTGGCTGCGATCAGGCTCCAGGTGCCAAAGCCGCCCATGGAAAGGCCGGTGACATAGATGCGTCTGGCATCAATCCGGTAATCTTTACGAACTGAATCAAGAAGGCCCATGAGGTTTTTGTCTTCACGGGTCCAGAACGACCCCGACGGGCACTGTGGGGCCACGACAATGGCAGGATACTTCTGTCGGTTGGCCGGTTTGGCGAATTCGCCCGCGCCATGAACGAGTTGTTTGGCGTTGTCGTTGCCGCGTTCGCCCGCCCCGTGCAGAAACAGCACCAGCGGATATTCGGTTTTGTCGTCGGCCTTATAGCCTTCCGGCAGCATAATGCGGTAGGGAAGTACTTTGCCATCGGCATTTTTGAACGATTTCGGCTGGTAAAGGTCATTGGCCGGAAGGCTGTGAGTGGCCAGCAGAAGAATCAGTGTAAGAGTCATTAAACGCAGGTGTTTCATGAGTGGTTCACTATATGTGGATTGATGTCTGTTTTTTCCGGCCAATGATGTCAGTTTATTCTGAGGAAGTGGCTGACGCAAGAATCGCCGGTGCTGCTTCGTGGCGAAAAATGGGCTTGGTCGCTAAAATCAAATGTGTTGAACATGAGTTGCTGGAAGGAGCGGACGGGTTTGGATGAGATTGCTGAATCGCTGGAAGGCTTACGG
>JBJTRR010001193.1:0-1893 GCA_046076185.1 bacterium
CCTCAACCATATGAACAGTGTTCAAGCAAATGGAATTCCAAAAACATTGATTCGTCCCATATGTGTTTCTTTTACCTTAGCAAATCCGATGTATTTATCCACTTAATGCAAGTTGATTGCTATATTAAGGTTGCGATGCCGGACCCGACTCATACAACATTCGATGCCCTTTGTAATTCCAATCTGAATTAATAAGGCAAGTTAGATCATTATCAATATAACGACCTTGAATGGTTTGACAAAAATTGTCTATTATTGACTTAAAGAGTGAAATCTCTGAAAACGATTCCAGGGCAATGTATTTGATCGTTGCAAGGCTAACTCACTTACGACTTGGTTTTGCTGATTGGCTGGCTGCTGGTTTTTGCAGTCGGACCCGTAGGTTTGCATTCACTCGCCGAATGTTCTCACAGCGAGTCGGCCGATACGATCGAGCATCAGGAATCAAACCATGCTCACTTGGCAGCTCTGCGTTCCGCCGAATTACCCGAGACAGACTGTTCAATTTGCGTTTCTCTATCCAGCATAAATTTCTGCGATGCGAATTATGTTGAACTTTTTTGTGGTTTAGATTCTGAAAAACTTAGTCTGGTTTCCCAGTTTTCCGGTAAGCCATCATTGGTCGATACCGGTTGTCCGCGAGCTCCGCCCGTCTCCTGACGGATCATTACCAGTTATCATTTCAAGATCATAACCTACGTGCAGACAGGGATTATGCCAGTCTACAGTTTTACTGGTTTTGTCCCTTTTGCTTGATCCTCAGGGGATACATACGATGATTAATCGCAAGCTATCAGAATCTCAGGGTGCTTATAAAATCCGGGCTTTCACCCTCATTGAACTGCTGGTGGTCATCGCCATCATCGCGGTTCTGATCTCGTTATTGCTGCCGGCCGTGCAGTCGGCCCGCGAAGCTGCCCGTAAAGCCCAGTGCTTGAATAACATGAAGCAAATTGGCCTGGGGCTGCATAACTATCATGAAATTCATAACACATTTCCACCAGGATATGTGAGCTTTTTCCGTCGCGACAGTGGCGATGAAGGCACTGCCGAGGATGATATCGGGCCAGGCTGGGGTTGGGCCAGCCAGATTCTGCCTCAGCTTGAGCAGCGAACCATTCATAATGCCATCAATTTCAGCCTGACCATGACTTATGCCGCCAATGAAACGGCCCAGCTCAGCCGAATCAGCAGTTTTCTCTGCCCAAGCGACTTCACAACCAATAAAGTCCCCGTGCGTGATGAATCCAACTCAACAACCATCTACACGGTTGGCACCAGCAATTACATTGGCGTGTATGGCGTGGGCGAGATTGGCGAAGCCCCTGGCAGAGGCAATGGCACCTTCTTCCGCAACAGTCGTGTTGGAATTAATCAGATGACCGACGGGTCTTCGAACACGTTCGTTGTTGGAGAGCGAAGTCATAATCTCAGTTATGCCACGTGGACAGGAAGGGCCATCGGTGGATGGCTCTTTACAACCGCTTCATTTGAGGGTGGCACAAATAAATTTGACCCTGAGCCAGAGGAGTCATTCTGCATGATTCTTGGCCCTATTGAGCTTTCTGAACATGATGGCATGATGCGTACTCCGAATTACCCCGCTGCACACGTGGAAGATTACTGGAGCCGACATCCTGGTGGTGTCAATTTCCTCTTTGGCGACGGCTCCGTCAGGTTCATCAAAAATACGATTAACGAACATATCTATGCTGCCCTTGCCACGCGTAACGGCGGCGAAGTCATCAGTGCCGACAGCTACTAATTCTGTCGTGGGCTGATCAACCACAGTAATCATCAGGGTGGTGAATTGCCCGTTCACCTCCCTGATTTTGCGTTTTCCGGCTGATGTTGATAAATTTATAACTGGTAAATGATTACCGACGAACTGAA
>JBJTRR010001194.1:0-1223 GCA_046076185.1 bacterium
GTCGCTTCTTCATTGACTTCGATTCCGGTTGCCGGCATCGCAGTGGAAACCGGCCTGCCAGAGCCTGATAGCCACAAACCCGGCGACTGGACGATTCAGCTACCCGTCTTCTGGCAAACTCGACAGCGAATCACCGCCGAGTGGGTCTCGCAATATCGGGGCATTTTCCCGGCGGCACAACCGGCTGTCGCCTGCTCGTTCCCGTTCCAGCTCAGGAAGGCGAGAAAATCGATTGTCAGCGATTTCCGTCTCATCGTTCATCCACAAACCTGCCACATGCCTGAATTACCGGAATTCCCTACAGGTATAGAAGATGTTGGCTCAACAATTGGCAATCGTAAGGGCTATTCCGGCGACACGGTTTCACTCAGGCCGTTTCGGCAGGGTGATGATCCGCGACGCATTCACTGGCCACAAACCGCAAGAACAGGTTCCCTGGTTGTCAAAGAGCAGCAGGCCGCCATCAAACCTCACATCACAGTGCATCTGGGTGATCCTGCACACTATCCGGGTTGGATGTCAGACTCGTCGGCCAGGCTTGCAGGCAGCATTATCGAGACCGGTCTTCATCAAGGCTGGCACTGTGAACTGCTTCTGGGTGAAACCCAAAGCGGCCAGCGTCTGGTGCGAAATTGCCGCCGCGAGCTTTTTCTTGACGTGCTCGCCGCTTTTGGCAATTGCCCTGAATTTATCATGCAGAACTCTGAATCGGCGGCAGCCGGTATGCAACCGGACAGGCTTCACCTGAAAATCGAAACACCTCTGACAGACTTCCAGACTGACTCACACTTTCAGCAAATCATATTTCTGGGTCACGCATCCCAGGCCATTTCGCAGGCCTTTGGCCCAGTTTGGAAACATTTTTTTGACGAAGCGGGCCTGAGTCACTGGCTTTGCCAGAAGAGAGCATGACCCATGAAACAAATTCATTTCTGCCCAAGATTGCATTTCACGACGGTCATTCTGGCTGCAATCGTAGCAACATCTGCCAGTTTTATCATTGAAATTGCCAGATCGCTGGAATACGAATCCGCACCGGGCAACATTTTTTTCTTTCGCTCTCTGGCATGCCTGATTATGGCCATTGCAGGATATTTTCTGAATTATCGCGGCAGGGCCGGCTCGGTTTTCAAGATATTCCTGGTTTTGATGTGTGAATCACCACTGGCCGTTTACATGATGGATGGGCTGCTTTACGGGCAGTTTCCACCCTTTGAAAAGAC
>JBJTRR010001195.1:0-6483 GCA_046076185.1 bacterium
ACGATGTATGGCAACGCCTCAGACCTCGTCGCCTTCCGCCTGATGCCGATGGAAAAATCGCACCGCAAACCGGTCGAGGCCGACTGGTCGTTCCAGGTCATCAGCCAGAAGGATCGCACGGTCGCCTTCCGCGACCTATCCTATGGCAATATCAAGAGTTGGAAGTGGGATTTTGGCGACGGCACAACCTCAACCGAACAACACCCACAGCACAAATATGAAAAGCCGGGCGAATTTGTCGTAACTCTCTATGTGGAAGGGCCTGAGGGCAAAGCCCGCCGGTCGAAGGTCTGGGATGTCACCCTGCCCTGACCAACTCAGGTCACAAAATCACACGGGCAGCCCGGCTCAGGCGATCAATCACGGCCGACCAGTCTTCGTCATGCGTCGGCTCGATCACCACATGAATTTCACGAACCAAATCATTGGCATCCCATTGATGAAGCTGATGATAAAGCCATGCTTCTGCTGATTTTACGTCAGAAAAACCAGCCTGAACTGTCGCATGAGATGGTACATGAGCCTGACTTTGGCCAAGCCACATCACGGCATGGTCAAGCTGAAAAAACGAGGCTTCAGGCTTCTGCTTCAGCCAGAAAGTCAGCAACTTCTTCGGTGCATAGTGAATAGCCAGCTGGCCGGGGGCAGCCAGCGGGGCATTGCCACTGGCCTGCTGTTGGTTTGCAAGCACTGGCCTGTTCAATACTTGGGCGATTTGTGCGGCGGTAATGGGGCCGGGTCGAAGGATAACAGGCGAAGGGCCCGAGAGGTCGAGCACGGTTGATTCAACGCCGGCGCGGCAGGCACCGGCGTCGATGATCATGTCAATTCGGTCGCCCAGGTCGCGGGCGACATGCTCGGCCCGGGTGGGTGAAAGCCGGTTCGAGCGGTTGGCCGATGGCGCGGCAATGGGGCGGTCGGCGGCTTCGATCAAGGCAAGGGCGACACGACTTTCAGGAATCCGCACCCCCGCAAAACCCAGGCCTGCGGTAGCTATATCTGGAATTTCTTTTGATTTAGGCAAAATCAGCGTCATTGGCCCTGGCCAGAAATGGCTCGCCAGTATGCTGGCTGATTCAGGCCATTCGGCAACGCACTGGCGGCGAATGCGATAAATCGATTCGCAATGAATGATCAGCGGATTGGTCGCCGGGCGACCTTTGGCGGCAAAAATTTTGCCGATGGCAACAGGGTTGGTGGCATCGGCCCCGAGGCCATACACCGTTTCGGTGGGAAAAGCGACAAGGCCGCCAGATTTTAAGACCCCGGCGGCCCTGAGTATGATATGAGGGTCAGGAATTTGGGGATCAACGGCTTTGATTTCGGCCATTTTCCCAATCCTGTGGTCTAGTTATCGGCCGAAGACGAGAAATTATTTATGCGGATGCTTCGAAGCCTTGGAAGGCTTGCGAGAAGCCATTCCCGTCACATCGCCCGACTTCAGATGCGACGCATAAGCCTTGGAAAGCGACTCATACATGGCCTCGCGACGGTCGTAAAGTCGCTTCAGCTTACGCGGCTTCACCTTGGCGAAAGCATAGCTCACAATCAGCGGTAAGGCAATTGTTGAATCGGTGTAGCAGGTCACTGAATTGGGCAACTGCTCAGGCACAACCTTGCCCCAAGTCATTGCTTCGCTGGCTGTTGCGCCTGAAAGGCCGCCAGTGTCGGGGCGGGCGTCAGTCACCTGAAGGAAATAATCGTGGCCCGATTCTTCCAGGCCCAGCACTTCCTGAATCTGCGGCTCAGTCTGAAGTATAAAATTCTTCGGGCTGCCCCCGCCCAGAATCAGAACACCTGACTCGCCATTTTTCTTCTTGGCCTCATAAACAATAGAAGCCGTTTCGTTGACGTCGAGCAGTGGATCAATACGCAGCTTGCCGCCGGCCAGTTCATGTGCAGCCAGATTCATGCCAATGGAGCTGTCGCCCGGGCTTGAAGTGTAAATCGGCATGCCGCATTCATAGGCTGCTGCAAGAATCGACGAACTCTGGCGGCCCAGCTTTTCGTCGCGGGCGTGCAGATATCGACCAACTTCGTAATGAAATTCGGCCGTGCTCATGGTTTTCGCAAACGGTTTGCTGGTAATCAGTTCGCGATAGAATTTATCGGTATCGAGAAGTGTTTGGTAATCAAAAACAATGTCATAAATCCGGATAATTGAATTTTCCCGAAGCATGAAATCGTTGACGTCAGGACGGCTTTGATGGAGCGGCAGATCAAGCGCATAATGTGTGTCGTGATAAAGATTTGCGCCAGTTGAAACCATCCAGTCGATAAACCCGGCCCGAATCAGCGGAATCAGGCACGAAATGCCTAAGCCTGCAGGCGTGAGGGCACCCGAAAGCGTCAAGCCCACGGTGCAGTTATCGGTCAGCATTCGCTGCGTTAAAACCTGGCAAACTTCTCGAAGTCGGCCTGCGTTATAGCTTGAAAACGTCTGATCGATCAGATCAGCCACAGAGAGCTGGGCATCGATGGCGGGCGGAGCAATTCGGCGCGGGCTCAGTTGCTTGAGAAATTTTGAGGACTTGGGTGACTTTGCCATTGAAACGGTTCCATTGAAAAAACAGACAGCAGACCCTGACTAAGCCAAGGTGTGCTAATGATTTAAATGAAATAGACCGATGGAACTCAGGGCAGCAGAATGGCAGCAGCGACAACGGTCGTCCAGTTGCCTTTTTTGTCACCCGTGGCAGTGGCGGTCACCTGCTTGGTCTGGGTGATCACGTCAGCAAGCTTCCAAAGCTCTCGCTTTTCGTCCCAGGCGCCATCGGGGTCGAACTTGATGCCAAGAACCGTTGCAAGCATTTCAGCGGCAAGGTCTTCTGCATAATCGCCGGCAACCTTTTCCGTTTCGCCGTAGCTGTGGTGTTCGCTCAGATATCCGAACTGCGAACGGTCTCGCGGAATGGCCACGCCCACGCTGGCTGCGATCAGCCGGTTCGGTTCGGCGGTGGCACTTTCACTCATGACAACATGTACGATCTGGCCAGGGTTAAGGTGCTTAAGTCCTTCTTCAATAGAGACTTCCTCGCAGTGCGGCGGAAAGATGCTCGATACGCGGACGAGGTTATAGCAGGCAATACTGGCATCACGCAGGGCCAGCTCAAAGCTGGTCAGCTTTTCACGATGCACACCCACACCCTTGGTGAAAAAGAGTTTTTTCGGAACGTACATTTCTTTGTCATCACCCCCTGATTTTGAGGAATTCCGATTCCTCTGAAAGACCACCACTCAAGGTCGTTTTACTGTCCCAACCAAATTGGAAATCATATCATTACGATTTATTTCCCCAGACTTCAAGTGAATTCGCCCCAAGGTGTTTGATTTGGTCGAAAAATCCAACTCTTTATTGCGTTTCTCTCCCCATCAACCCAAACCATTAATAACCCCTGAAATTACCCGGTTTACCCAGTCTATTCCTTCTGTATCAACCGAATTCACATCAGGTTAGAATCCTTGACATTCGCTCCAAAAATCGGAAAAATCAAAGGATGCATTCGATCTGACCAATCAACAAGGCACCCTTTTTTCCCGAGATTGGGATATCCCTAAAACAATAAAGATTATTGATTTAGGGCATCTCGTTCATCTCGATTGAACCAACTTTGCAACTGAATTTCAAGTTGCATTTATGGGGATGCCGAAAAGATAAATGATCCAATCTGTTCCGGGCGAATCAAGCTGGATGTCACCTGAGCCCCTGAGAAGTACCTGATGTTTCAATCGCTCGGAAAACTGGTTGTCAGCCCCAAAGGCCTGGGCCTGGTTTTAATCTGGATCGTTCTTTCCGTCGTTATTTTTTTGATTGCCCCTTCGCTTGAATCGATCCAGCGCGACGATAATGTCGGTTTCTATCCAAGCCATTACCCCACCGTGCTGGGCGACGACCTTCTGCAAAGAGGCTTCGGTAACGACCGCTCAAGCTCGCAGATGGTGGTGGCGGTCGAGCGGTCTGATGGCAAGTTGACGGAAGATGACCTGAAATTCGCCGACAAAATTTCGGCCGCACTCACGAAATTCCGGGCCGAGAATGCCAAATGGGGCTTGAAACAGGTTGTCAACAGGCACACACCCGTCATCGGCCCGCGACTTCTGGGCCGGGTCGGGCCCGAAGCCAGCCCCGAAGCTGAAACCATCCTCATCATTCAGCCTCTCGAATCAACGTTTATTGCCCGTAAGACCCGCCAGGCCCTGGACTTGCTCATCGTTCTGGTGGAAGAAACAAGCAAAGACGCCCCCAAAGGAATTAAAGTCGGCATGACAGGTTCGGCCATGGTTGGCCACGACCTGAACCAAGCCGCCAACAGCAGCATGGACGCCACCACCGTGGCCACCATTGTGCTTGTGCTGGGCATTCTCCTTTTGGTCTATCGTTCGCCACTGCTTGCACTTGTGCCACTCCTCACAATCGGCATTTCGGTCTTCGTGGCCATCAAGGCATTGCCTCTGCTCACCTACGTTCCCGGCCTGAAATTTCAGGTCATCAATATCACCAGTGTCTTTGTCGTGGTTGTGCTTTTCGGGGCCGGCACCGATTATTGCCTCTTCCTGATTGCAAGATACCGCGAGGAACTCATTGCCGGGTTTGATCGTCGCACCGCTCTCTCACGCTCTCTTGAAGCGGTCGGGGCGGCCCTGGTGGCCAGCGCAGGCACCGTCATTTTCGGGCTTGGTCTTCTCTGGTTCTGCAAGTTCGCCAAAATCAGCTACATCGGCCCAGCTATCTCGCTCAGCCTTGTTTCTGCACTCATTGCCAGCATGACAATCGCCCCTGTGCTGATGCGCTGGATGGGCCGCTGGCTCTTCTGGCCATTCCACGAGCCGGGCCCGGCCGATGCCGAGCCCGATGATTCTGCGGCCAGCGGGCGTCGCGTTGATCGATCGGCCGAAAAATCGCTGCATCTCTGGGGCCGAATTTCCAATATCGTCGTGCAAAAGCCTTGGCGGGTTCAGTTTGTCTGCCTTGGTTCGCTGGCACCGCTCGCCCTGGTGGGTATGATTGCTGCACCTAACTACAGCCAGCTTGATGACTTATCACCTACTCAAAAATCGGTTGTCGGTACCCGCCTGATTCGCGACTACTTCCCGGTTGGCGAGCTAAGCCCTTCCAGCATATTACTTTACAACCCAGATATCGATTTCCGCAGTAAAGAAGGCCAGATGATGATCTCGCAGCTTTCTCTGCTGCTCCAGACACATCCCGGCATTGCTGAAGTCAGGTCAAGCACGCAGCCCCTTGGCAAGGCCACCGAAAAACCCGCCGCCGAAGAGCCTAAAGCCAAATCGGGCGGGCTTCTGTCGTCGCTCATGAATAACCTGAACAAGGCGAAAGACAAGACCATTTCAGGCGTGATTGAAAGCCGCCACATCAGCACCCTGCCAACCATTTCCGAAGACCTTGGCCATATTTCCCGAATCGACCTCGTCTTCGACACCGATCCCTTTGCCACATCAACGGTTGTCAATCTTCAGGATATTCACCGCATGGTGCTTGATGCAACGCGCTCCGGCGGCTTCCTGAACGGTGTCGAGAAAGTCGGCATGGCGGGTGCCACTGCCGAAATTGCCGACCTGAAGGATGTCACACTGGCCGACGAACGGCTGATGTATGTGCTTGTCAGCCTTGGTGTTTATGGCATTCTGGTGGTGCTTCTGCGGCAGCCGGTGGTCAGCCTCTATCTCGTGGCAACTGTCGTTGTCGGCTATCTGGCCAGCCTGGGCGCCACCGAGCTCGTTTTTCGCGTTCTGCACGAGGGAACAACACCCTGGGGCGGGCTCGACTGGAAGGTCAGCTTCTTCCTCTTCGTGATTCTTGTGGCAGTGGGCGAAGATTACAACATCTTCCTCATGTCGCGCGTGGTGGAAGAAAGCCGCGAGCATGGCATTGTCGAAGGCACCCGACGGGCTGTCACTCATACGGGCGGAATTATTTCAAGCTGTGGGCTTATCATGGCCGGCACGTTGGGGGCCATGCTTCTGGGCGACCTGAACAGCCTGAAGCAGCTTGGTTTTGCCATGGCCTTGGGTGTCATTCTCGACACCTTTCTGGTGCGGCCCATTCTCGTGCCCAGCTTTCTGGTCATCTGGGGCCAATTTGTTGAACGCTTCCGCGCCCGCCGGCTCACCGTTCCCAACACCGCCCCTGAGCCAGCCACTGCCACCGAAATGGTCAAAATCAAACTCTCGGGCGTATCAGCAGCCGGCTATTCCATTTCTCCCTACTGCCCCTACGACGGCGATGAAGCCGTGATCATCTCCTGATCTTGGCCAGGCATTCCATCTGACTGATTCCAACCCCGCCCCCATTGGGCTTTATGGTCGCGTTGTTTTTTGGAAACACGGCCCACACGGCGTAAATAGCTTACCTCAAGCTGTTTCATAAAATGTTACGTTATATTTAATTCCTGTCAGTATTTCTCTGTTGAAATGGGGCAGTTTTTATCGTAGATTCCAAAAGTTGGGTCACTCCGTCTTAAA
>JBJTRR010001196.1:0-4540 GCA_046076185.1 bacterium
CGTGATGATGTGATGATCCATGTTGTGATTGATCCAGTTGAGCATGCTTGAAAGCGATGTCGTCTTGCCCGAACCGGTCGACCCTGTCACAAGCATCAGGCCACGGGGCCGCTTGATCAGCTCTTCGCAAGCCTTTGGCAGACCAAGCTGCTCAAATGTCAAAAACTCGTTCGGAATGCGCCGAAGAACCATGCTGATATTGCCACGCTGCTTGAAAACGGCCACACGAAACCGGCCGAGTTCGCCGAAAGCGAACGCAAAGTCGGTTCCGCCCACTTCCTGCAGTTCCTGCTGGCACCGCTCAGGCGTGATCGACTTCATCAGGCCGACCATGTCACTCTGTTCCAGCACTTTGGTGTTCAGCGGCGTCATGTGCCCGTGCAGTCGCAAAGTCGGCCTGGCACCTACCGTCAGGTGAAGGTCGCTCGCCTTCTGCGTAATCACCGTATGAAGCATTTTGTCAATCAGAAGCGTGCCCATGAGACCTCACGTTCCACTTATTTGAGCCTTGGTTCCTGCAGATCAGAAATTGCCGATTGTTTCAGAACATCGCCGGTTCGAATTGTCTGAAGCCGGTTCTGTTCTGGATAGTCTTCCTTTAGTCTGATTTGTGACCGACTGGCAAATCTTTTGTTCTGAAGTCGCCGGCTGAGTAAGCCTGAATTGACAGAAGAGGGTGGGGTTACCGCCTAAGCAAGATTCAACCCTGATTACACGAATTATACGCAACTTTCCGAGTTTCATGGACTAACATCCCCATTTTCATCAGGGCCAGTTGCAGTCTTCTCAGTACGGTCGCGAATGTCCTTCTTCAGCCAGCGCCTCTCTCAATTGATCAGTGACCGCCGTGACCACCACCACCCACTGCCGATGTGAAGAGGTCGTGGTTGGTGATTTTCAAGACCTCGTCAACCGTCGTTAAACCCTTCATGGCCTTGATCATACCGTCTTCAAAGAGGGTTCGCATGCCCTCCCGCCGGGCCACAGCCCTGATCTCCATCGGGCTCTCGCCCTTAAAGGCCATCTCACGAATTTTCGACGACATCACCAATAGTTCGAAAATCGCCATGCGGCCACGCGTGCCCTTCTTGTTACAGTGGGCACAGCCTTTACCTTCCATAAAGTTTGCTCGTTTAAGCACTTCTGGCTTCAGGCGAAGGCCTTCCACAATGTGCTTCGGCGGGTCAACCCGCACCTTGCACTTGGGGCAGATTCGGCGCACAAGACGCTGGGCCATGATCCCCATCACCGAACTTGTAACGAGGAACGGAGCAATTCCAATATCAACCAAGCGTGTAATGGCACTGGGCGCATCGTTCGTGTGAAGTGTACTAAATACCAAGTGTCCAGTAAGTGACGCCTGAATAGCCGTCTGGGCGGTTTCTTCATCGCGAATTTCACCGACCAGCAGGATATTTGGATTCTGCCGCATCATGGCCCGGATGATCTTGGCGAAGGTCATGCCGATCTTGTGTTTCACTTCGCACTGGTTCACACCCGGCAGGTAGTATTCCACCGGTTCTTCGGCGGTGATGATCTTGGTGTTGGGTGTATTCAGCTCATTCAGGGCGGCGTAAAGCGTCGTGGTCTTGCCGGAACCCGTCGGGCCGGTGACCAGAAGAATGCCGTTGGGCCGGCGGATGAGCTGGCCAAATCGTTTGTAATCTTCTTCGGCGAAACCGATATCGCGCAGGCCGACCTTGATGTTGTCCCGGTCAAGAATACGCATGACCACGCTCTGGCCGTGGTTGGTGGGCAGAACCGAGACACGAAGATCGACTTCCTTCTCGCCGGCCATCATCTTGATTCGACCGTCCTGGGGGCGGCGTTTTTCGGCGATGTCGATGGAGGCCATGATCTTAAGACGGCTCAGCACCGCGCCATGCAGCTTCTTCGGCACCGAGTCCCGCTCTGTGCAGACACCGTCAATCCGGTATCGAACCCGTACACGGTCGGCGAAGGGTTCAATATGAATGTCGCTGGCCCGGGTTCGAACGGCATCAGAGATCAGCAGGTTCACCAGACGAATGACTGGCGCTTCGTTCGCCCCTTCCGAACCAAGCAGGGCTTTCTTGGTATCGTCGATATCCATCTCTTCCAGAGCCGACGCGCCAAACTCCTTGAGCAGGCTGTTGACCGACTCGGTATCACCCTTGCCACCTGCTGACGACGAGCCCGAGCTGCCATAGTGCTCGTTAATCATCGCCAGAACGGAATCCTTCGAGGCGATGGCAGCTGCAATTTCCTTGTTCAGAACAAATCGCAGATTTTCAATCGTTTCGTAGTCGGGTTCAGCCATGGCGATCTTCAGCTCGCCAAACTCTTCGCCATAAGGAATACAGAATTTATCGCGGGCGATCGCTTCCGGTACGGTTAAGATAACTTCAGCCGGTATATCGACTTCACGCAGATTGATGTAGGGATAGCCAAGTTCCTCGGCCTTGGCCATCGTGATCTCTTCCGGCCCGGCATACCCCTGACGCATCAGTGCGTCTTCCAGCGACATGTTCGGCAGACGCGCGGCTTCAGCAAGCTGATCGCGACCCACAATTCCCTTCTGAACCAATATATCTGACCACTTGGCCATGGTGTTCACCTCATTGCTGAACCATTACATGCATCATTACAGGCATGCAATTTTTGAATGGAATGCCGGCATCCCTGACTGGATTTTAACCAGCGAGCAGGCCAGTCATGACAACTCATGGTCACTCAATGCCTGTATCGACTGATTCGGAAATCACTCTGGAATTCTTGTATCTACGCATTCTAACACAAATTAACACCTGTCACAATCAAATAGATCAGAGAAAATGTTGCAATTGTGCCTGCCCTGCCGGTCGTGCCGTTCACGATGCCCGAATTTCGCTTGTTTTTGAGTCGATCCTTCACAGGTTATCTTCTCTAAACCTTGAATATGCATGAACTTGTCAGTTCTATGCCAATTCCGGTTTTGATGGTTTGAAGCGACATTTTCTGATCAAATGGTTGGTATTCCAATCGCCTGCTGGTTAATTTGAAATGCAAAGCACCTGCCGGGAATCACCCTCTCTACACCATTTCTTTACGGAGCATCGCCACCATGCGTCTCAAGTCTATTCTTATTCGTATGTTATGTCTGGCAATGGTGGGCGTGTCAGGCGGGCAGGGGGGCCAGCTAACGATAGCCGGGCAGATCAGCACCATCCGCGCGGGTGCCGGCCGGGCTGACATCACCAATCGTGAGGCAGGGCCTGTCAACGACACGCTTTACGCCAAGGCACTCGTTCTTGACGATGGTTTGAAACGGGCGGTGATCATCACGATTGATGCCGTAGCGATTGGCCAGATTGGCTCGATCCGCAACACCTATCTGGCTGAAGTGCGCAAGAGGCTGGCCGAGGAATGCCAGATCAGCCCCGATCAGGTGATGGTTAATGCAAGTCATTGCCATGGAATTGTTTGCAGTGATATTGAAGACCGTACGGTGAAGGCCGTGAAGGCGGCCATTGCCGCTCTTGAGCCGGTGAAAGTGGCGGTGGGTAAAGGCTTTGAGAGCAGAGTCAGCGAAAATCGGCGGATGAAGCTGAAAAATGGCCGCGAGGCTGATGTCCGCCATGCCTATTCTCTGCCATTTGATGATAAGGTTGCCGAAGCCGGGCCGATCGACCCGGAAATTGGCATCGTGAAACTTGATCGAATCAGCGGCTCGACCATGGCCGTGCTTTACAATTTCGCCGTTCACCCGATTCAGGGCGTGCCCGACGGTTCAAACACCGCCGATCTCTCAGGCTTCGCCAGCCAGGCTATCGAAGAAAGCCTGGGCCAGAATGCCACCGCTCTGTTCATTCAGGGCTGTGCCGGCGACCTTAACCCTGTGCGATATAAAGATGTGCATAACCCGCGAGACGCCCAGCAGCCCGGTAGCCTGCTGGGCCTGAGCGTAATGAAAGCCCTGGCCGGAATGAAAACCCGCGAGACTCCCTCGTTTCGTATGGTTCGTGAGTCGTTACTCCTTCCCAGATCGAATCTTAAGCCGACGATCGATAAGCTTGAGACTGAGCGCGATTCGGAACTGAAAAAATTGACGGGAACATCGCTCAACTTCAAGACGTACCTGCAGTTAGCTGCAAAATATAATGTTTCGCCGGAATTTCCGTCTGCCGATGCTGCAACTTACATGCACCAGAAGGCGATTGGGCGAAATCATCTGGAAAGTCATGACAACTCTCAACTTAAGAACCTGGCTGACTACCTGCGCAATATTGAGACGATGGAAAACCTGACCCGGATTCAGACCAATCTGGCCCTTCTGCGAATGCACCAGGCTCAGAACGAATCGGCCGGTTTTAAAAATCTTGAAGTCGAAATGGTTGGCCTGCGGTTGGATGACTTTCTGTTGGTCACTTTTCCAGGCGAACTGACAGTGCGCATCGGCCTTGGCCTGAAGAAAAATTCACCGGTAAAAAACACCTTTATTGCTGGATATACCAATGGTTACATCTATTATGCACCAACCGAGGAACAGTTGAAAAATGTGGGCTGGGCCCAGGAAGACAGC
>JBJTRR010001197.1:0-3420 GCA_046076185.1 bacterium
AAGACCTTGCCCTGATTGAAAACGCGGTCATCGACCTGCGCAGTGGCCTGAGTGTGTGGACTGGCGAGACCGGGGCCGGCAAAAGCCTACTGCTTTCCGCCATCAGCCTGGTTCTTGGTGCCCGTGCCGATGCTTCCATCGTTCGATCGGGCAAGCCTGAAGCTGTTGTCAGTTGCACCTTTGAACTGACGGGCGATTTACTTCGCAAACGTGTGGAAACCTCGCTGGGTGAAGCACTTGAGGACGACTGCCTGATTCTGACCCGGCGCATTTCTGCCGACCGTGGCCGAAGCGTTGCCCAGGCCAACGGCATTCCCGTGCCGGTTAAAACGCTTCAGCAACTTGCCCGCTCGCTTGTTGAATATGTGGGCCAGCACCAGACCAGAAGCCTGATGGAGCCGGCCACCCAAACGCTTCTGCTTGATCAGTTTGGGGAAATTCAAAGCCTGGTAGCCCGATACGAGCAGTCGCGTCTGGATTATGAAGAGTTGCGGCAACAGCGTATCCATCAGACCACTGAAATCGGCAGGATGAGGCGAGAAAAGCAGCTTCTTGAATTTGAGCTGGAAGAACTTGACCAGCTTGAACCACAATCAGGTGAACCGGGTAAACTTTTAGAAGAGGTGCGATGGCTGGGCCGGATCGAGGAAGTTCGTCGCGTTTCATCAGAATGTTATCAAAGACTTTACGGCAAAGACGGCTCGGTTCACGAGATGCTGACGCGGCTATCTCGCAAGCTCTCGCCGATTGCCGAACTCTCGCCCCGGCTCAAAAATGCGGGAGAATCGCTGCGGCAGGCGATGGAACAGCTTGAGGAGTCGGCCGACCTGCTGCAAAACGAGGCGGACGATGCCGCTTCTGACCCTCGCCGGCTGGATTATCTGGAATCTCGACTCGCCGAATATCGCCGCCTGGCGCTTCGATTCGGTGTTGATGAGAACGATCTTGAACAGACCCGCAATTCACACCGCGAGAAATTGGCTGAACTCGAGGGAATTGAAACGAGACTGGCCGACTTCGGGCCGATCATGGCCGCCTGGGATTTGTGTAAAACACTCTCATCGGAAATTTGCCGGCGACGCTGTGAATCAGGCCAGGCACTTGGCCGGGAATTGCCCAAGGTGCTGGCCCGGCTTGGCATGGAACAGTCTCGTATTGACCTGGGCATCAGCCCGGCCGATTTTTCGGCGGAGCCCGCTCAAATGCCGCCGATAGCGACTGATCCTGCCCCAATCACCATGCTGTTTCGCCCGAACCCCGGCGAAGAGCCTCGGCCCCTGGAACGCATCGCCTCAGGCGGTGAAATCTCAAGGCTGCTTCTGGCCATGATGGTGTGTCTGAGCCGAACCGACCGGATTCCGACGGTCATTTTCGACGAAATTGATACAGGTGTCGGTGGCCGTCTTGGTTCGGCGATTGGCGAAGTGCTGGCGGAACTCGCCCTGAATCATCAGGTGATCTGCATCACGCACCTGCCTCAGATTGCATCGTTTGCAAGCGACCACTATCTTGTGAAAAAAGCCGGCAGGGGCGATCGGACCGAGACTTCCATTGAATTTCTGACAGCTGACGAAGCCCGCCTGACCGAACTGGCTTCGATGATTCGTGGCAAAAATGCCGACCAATCGACATTCAATGAAGCCAGGGCCATGCTGGATCAGGCACGAAGCCACAAATTGGCTGATGCGGATTCGGTGGGCGAGCCAAAGCCGAAACCGGCGAAGAAAACAAAACCCCGTAAATCATGAATAAAGCTCGATTTACTTTGGCTTTTGGCATTCGCGTGCCGTTCCGGTTATCATGTATTTATGATTAACAAATCGCACAAGGGCTAAATAATCATGTCTGCCAGCCGATTCGCTATCGTCGCGATCTTTGTTGCCAATCTTATTTCGCAATGGTGCGCTGCGGCCGAAAGGCCGAATATCGTGCTGGTTTATGCTGACGACATTGGTTATGGCGACCTGAGCTGTTATGGGGCCAAAAGTGTTTCGACGCCGAATCTCGACCGCCTTGCCCACGAAGGCCTGCGATTTACCGATGCCCATTCTCCATCGGCCACCTGCACACCGTCTCGCTATGCACTACTCACCGGTGAATATGCTTTTCGCCAGAAGGGCACCGGCGTGGCCAGGGGCGACGCCAGCCTGATTATCAGCCTTGGTCGAGTCACACTGGCCAGTATCCTGAAGCAAGCCGGCTATAAAACAGGTGTCGTTGGCAAGTGGCATCTTGGCCTTGGCGAACCGGGCATGAACTGGAATGGCCCGATTGGCCCCGGGCCAAAGGAGCTTGGCTTTGATGAACACTTCATCATTCCGGCCACCGGCGACCGCGTTCCGTGTGTCTATGTTGAAAACGGCAGGGTTGCTGGTCTCGACCCCGCCGACCCGATTAAAGTCAGCTTTGAGGGGCCGATTGACAGCTCGCCTACCGGAAAGTCGAATCCGGAATTACTGTTCCGAACGAAACCAAGCCATGGTCATGATATGACGATCGTCAATGGCATCAGCCGGATTGGTTATATGACAGGCGGAAAGAAAGCCCTGTGGAATGATGAAACCATGGCTGATGACCTGACGGCCCGGGCCCTGAAATTCATTGACAAATATCAGAAAGAGCCATTTTTTCTTTTCTTTAACACCCACGATATTCACGTGCCCCGCGTGCCCCACCCGCGATTTGTGGGCAAAACCGCCATGGGCCCGCGTGGCGATGCCATTGTGCAACTTGACTGGTGCGTTGGGGAAGTGCTCAAAAAGCTTGATTCTCTTGGCCTTGCCCGCGACACTATGGTGCTGTTTTCAAGCGATAACGGCCCGGTGGTTGACGACGGTTATCGTGAAGAAGCCGAAGAAAAACTTGGCAGCCACAAGCCAGCTGGCCCGTGGCGTGGCGGCAAATACAGCAATTTTGAGGGCGGAACGCGAGTGCCGCTGCTGGTCAGGTGGCCTTCCCGAATCAAGGCTCAAACGGAATCTGCCGCCCTGCTGGCCCATGTCGATTTTCCTGCCAGTTTTGCAGCGATCACCGGCCAGAAGCTGCCCGATAATGCAGCCCCTGACAGCTTTAACATGGCCGAAGCGCTTTCAGGCAAATCAGTCAGCGGCCGCGAGCACCTGGTTGAACATGCCGGCGTTACGGTACTGCGGCTGGGCCAGTGGAAGTTTATTCCGGCAGGCAATGGCCCGAAGCTGAACAGGCCGACGAATACCGAAATGGGCAACGACAAGGGCCCACAGCTTTACGACCTTGCAACCGACCCTGGTGAAACCAGGAATCTTGCCGGGGGTCAGCCTGAAAAGCTGGCCGAGATGAGGTCATTGCTGGAAAAAATCAAAACCAGCGGCCACAGCCGCCCCGGTTATAAGCCATAAACATATCTAATAAAATCGATGGATTTTCAGAAGACTTTGAAAG
>JBJTRR010001198.1:0-4699 GCA_046076185.1 bacterium
GACTCCTTGAACCCGGTGACATAATTCTGGAGGTTAATGGGAAGCCGACTCCAACGATTGAGGATTTTCAACAGGCCGTTGATCAGGCGGGAAATACGCTCAATATCATCGGCGTCCATGTGCGAACAAATCAGATAGAGACTTTCAGACCTATTCCACTCAATAGGTGATTATTAACTGGAGTCCAATACTCATTTCATATCTTTACCACATCTGCCAGGAAAGTCTCTTTCTGCAATCCCTGTGAGCGGAATGTTCTGCACCAAGTGAAAATGGAGAAACTGCCTGCTCGGATAAGCTATCTTATCCACGGGAGATTCTCACAATGTCCAAAAATCGAAAGCAATATTCCGCTGATCAGAAAGTCGCCATTCTCAGGCGGCACCTCATCGATAAAGTCCCGGTCTCTGACCTATGCGATGAATATCAAATCCACCCAACGCTCTTTTATCGCTGGCAAACCCAGCTCTTCGAAAATGCTGCAACCGGCTTCCTTCGCAAAAATCAGGATCCCCAGGCAAAACACCACAAAACCATCGAACACTTACAGCAAAAACTGCAACGCAAAAACGAGGTCGTTTCCGAACTCATGGAAGCTCATCTCGCATTAAAAAAAGAACTTGGGGAAGTCTGACCGGCTCCTGGCTTTCCCGTCAAACCCGCTTTTTCATCGTCCAGTTCATCACCTACTGGAACCAACGAGCCGAATATCCCGTGCAGAAAATGCTCAAATCACTGCAAATCTCATCCAGCAAATACTATGCGTGGCTCAAACGTGGCGACACAGAGAACCGGCATAATGCCAGAATGCCCAAATCCGGCTGGCTGCTCGAAGAAGAAAAACAGGCCATTATTGCATTTCATGACCAGAACCTGACCGAAGGCTATCGCAGGCTGGCCTGGATCATGAACGACAAGGGCATCGTCGCTGCAAGCCCTTCTTCGGTAAGGCGTGTGCTGCAACAGGCCGGTCGAATGAAGCCCAGAGAGATCCATAAGTCAAGCAAAGGAAATGGGTTCGATCAACCACTGAAGCCGCATCAGGAGTGGCATACCGACATTTCATTCATCAGGATCGGAGGCGTTTTCTATTCCTTATGCAGTTATCTGGACGGTTATTCCCGAGTCATCGTTCATTCGGAACTTCGTGAAACCATGAAAGATCGGGATGTGGAAGTCATCCTGCAAAGGGCACGTGAGAAATATCCGGATGCCAAACCGAAAATCATCACTGACAATGGTCCGCAGTTCATTTCAAAGGATTTCAAGGCATTTCTGAGTTTCTGCCAGATGACGCAAGTGCGGACATCACCATACTATCCACAATCGAACGGCAAGATTGAGCGTTGGCATAAGTCACTGAAGGTCGAATGCATTCGTCCAGGAGTGCCACTGACCAAACAGCATGCCGAGCGAATGATTACGGCCTATGTTGAGTATTACAATAATGAGAGGCTTCATAGTGCAATAGGCTATGTTCCGCCGATGGCGAAGCTTGAAGGGCGGGACGTTCAGATTTGGGAGGAAAGGAAACGTAAGCTGATGGAATCAAGGAAGAAGCGAGAACAGATGAGTGGTGAGATGGATTCTGGGAACAGGCCTGTTGTGCAAGCGAATTGAGGAGTAGAATTTGATGACCTGGCTGAAGGACAGGGCAATGTGGGGACACAACCCGAGCGTCGGCCAGGAGTCTGGAACCAGAGAGGGTGGCAGGAAGCCACCCTGATTTAACTCTTGGTTTCAGACCCGTATGCGAAAAATCCAACAATGTCAAACCAATCAAAAGTAGCTTAATCGAAAAGGCCGTTTCTCCATTTCACGGTGAACCAATACACGATCAGATAAATCTGAATCGCTTGTAGCCAAAATGGCTGTCGGCTCAATGGGCCGAATCCCGTATACGCGCCCATCTTGAGCACGTCGAGCGAAGTCACCTTCGCGAGGATCAGTACGCTCAACGGCAGGATCAACATCAATCGCACGAATGGCTTAGTCAGTAGGATTGTTGTAAACCAGTAGACAACGTCCGTGAGCCAGCCTTTGCGAATGATCGGCTGCGCTCGATTTCGTCCGTGCGCGATGACCCGTTCAATCACGAAGAAGATCGATCCCAAAATCAATAAGGAGATGGTGACGCTAAATAGGGTCTTGTCGGTGTTCATGGCGCCTCCAGCAGCTTGGCAAGAAACTCATTGTCGCTGAACTCGCGGCCTTGGCTGTCTCCCATGCGAATGACGACCATCTCGCGAGAAGGAATGACATAGCACCGGTTCTTACCTTTGCCCATCGCTGCCACGGTATCAGCAGGTGGTTGAAAATTCAGCTCGCGACGTTCCTCAATCAGCCGCTTCGTCTTGGGAGCCCGATCGCGACCGTTCGCAACCTCGGTGCTACTCTCGTCACCATCCCCCAGCAGCCACCAAGTCATTCCATAGGCAGGTTGAGCCGTGGCTGGCTTGAAGCACTCAGCCAGGAGGGTGGCCGGCACAATCTCCGTCTCTTTCCACTTTCCGCCAAGTCGGACCAACTCACCGAACTTCACCCATTCGCGCGGCGTCAGGAATGCGCCGGCGGGCAAGTTGATGTTGCCATCTTCATCTTTGCGCCAAAAGCCAACCTTCATGCCGATCGGATCGAGCACTCTACGATTCAGATACGCCTCGACTGATTCGCCTTTGGGCTCAAGCTTCCGGCGCATCAATTCGCCGAAGCACTGAAATGGGATCGGACCGTACGAAAATTTCTTGCCGGCGTCCGCGGTTGCATTGGCCATCGAGACTGCCCGCTTGTAACTCGGGACTGTCCCATTGTCGCCCCCTTCAATACCACTGGACAGGCTCAGCAGTTGACGAATAGTGACCTTTGACTTGCGTGGATCATCCTTCCATTCCGTGAGTGTCTCGGCGACTTTCTCATCCAAGGTTAGCAGCCCATCATGCACTGCGCAGGCAGCCATGACACCGCAAAAGCTCTTCGTGCCACTAGCCAGCAAGTGCGGTTTGTCAGCGGTCCAGCCCGGTGCGTAGTCCTCGAAAACGACCTCTCCGCGTACCATCACAAGCACTCCTGTTCCATGCTGGGAATGAGAATACTCGGCAGCCGCCTTGCACTGGTCGATCGCAGGAATGGACTGGGCTTGCAGTGCTGCGAGTCCAAATGCGACGCAGGTTGCCACGAAGAATGTTGGGAGCAGAAATTTTCGCGTGGTTCTCATATAGAGTATCTCCAATTCAATTTGTGGCGGCTTGTTGGTATTTGTCTTTGTTGTGTCTGAAAGGAGATGGGGGTCAATTCGCGAATTGACCCTCGTCCCCTTTGTTTCATTTCGCACTTATCCCATTATTTCCAAAGATCATCGTCTTGGGTGCGTTGCTATTGTAGGCTGGCCAAGCTGGCAACTGCTGGCCGCTGGGCTGGCCATCACGCATGAACGTGATCCAGTACTCGAGCATCGCCGCGCTGATTGCTCGCCCTTGCTCCGACTCCTCCACTGGCTGCGAGTCATCCTCGCGACCAGCGCCCGCCGCTGCGCCGGCTCCCCCACCTCCACCACCCCGTCGCATTCGCGCGGCGTTAGCGGCCACCTGTTCATTGCGGAATCCATACTGAGCCGCCAGCGATTGGCCGATCGTTCCGAACGCATAAGCAACCGACTCGCCATGCTTGGCCGCAAACCGAGCGTCACGCGATTGCGGCGGCACGAAAGTCAATTGAAACATCCAGACCGGCTGTCCCACCCGCACCATCTGGTCCGCCAACTCCCGCTGAAAGCCAAACGCCCCGCCCGTCGCGACTTCGTCGCCCAGTTGCCGAGCTCCCGACTCGCCGTTGGCCGCTCCAATCAACACCGGGATCTTGGACTGCCGGCCCTCAGCAAACAGTTCGGCCGGAGTGGCTTTGACCAGTCGCCCATCGATGATCGGCTTAACAGGCAAGTCTAGCTCACGAATCAGCCCGATGTTCGCCGCCATTTGGCTCGCCCCTGTGCGCCGCAGTTCCGCGCTCGAAGCCCGCGCACCCAGTTCGAGTTGCTCCGCTAAACGCACGCCCGCTGCCTCGGCGTCAGCCAGTGTTTGAATATTCCTGATCCCGCCGCTGCTATGGATGATCGCTTTGTGGAACAGCCCGTTGGCTTCCGGAATTCCCATCAGGAACAGACAGCTCGTTCCGCCCGCCGAGGAACCGGAAATCGTGACATTCCCTGGGTCGCCCCCGAAAGCCCCAATGTTGTCGCGCGTCCAGCGTAATGCTGCGATCATATCGAGCAGACAGTAGTTGCCGAGCGGCTCGTCGGGTTTGCTCTCGGCCGTGAGCGCCGGATGAGCGAACAGCCCGAGCGGCCCGAGCCGATAGTTGATCGAGATCACGATCGCTCCGCGCTTAGCTAATTCCGATCCGTCATATCGCGGCTGTCCACCCGACCCTTGAATGAACGCCCCGCCGTGAATCCAGAATAAAACAGGCAGCTTCGAATCCGCAGTCGCACTTGCTGGCGTCCAGATATTGAGGAAGAGGCAGTCCTCGCTTTGAGCACTCCGCGGGGCAAACGTTTCACCTTGCAGTGACAACGCGCCGAACTGAGTCGCCTCGCGCACGCCCTGCCAAGGCTCGGCCGGACCAGCCGCCTGCCAGCGCCGCTCACCCACCGGAGCGGCCGCGTATGGGATGCCGCGAAAGATTCGCACGTCACCCACAAGTT